>CAMYOO010000028.1:24604-26112 GCA_947260035.1 uncultured delta proteobacterium | reverse complement strand
GCGAGTAGGCGTGGGACGGGACGTCGCAGGCCGCGCCCGGGTAGGTGTTGTCGCGCCAGGTGCCGCCGATCTCGGCCGCTCGCTCGAACATCGTGAACGAGTCGATGCCCGCCTTCTTGAGCTGGATGGCGGTCCCGATGCCGGCGAAGCCGGCGCCGATGATCGCGATCGGGAAGTCGCTGCGGTCGGTTTCGCGCTTCTGCATGTGGACTCCGAATTCTAGCCCACGCGCTCCTAGGTCTCCGGCGTGAAGCGCACGCGCATCTCCATGCAAGAGCGGACCAGCGCCGACGGCTTCAGCCGCGGTCCACCATCGCTGTACTCCGTGTCGGGAAGCCTGCGCAGCACCTCCTCGAAGGCGACACGCATCTCCATGCGCGCCAGATTGGCGCCCAGGCAGAAGTGGCTGCCGATGCCGAATGCCAGGTGATGCGGATTGCGGGCCACGTCGAAGCGGTCCGGGTCGGCGAACTCCTTGGGGTCGCGGTTCGCCGAGGGATAGACGATCAGCACCTTCTCGCCCTTGGAGATCGCCTTGCCGCGGAGCTCGGTGTCCTGGGTCGCCGTGCGGCCGAAGGAACGGACCGGCGAGACCATGCGCATCATCTCCTCCACCGCCGCCGGGATCCGGGACGGGTCGTCGATCAGCTTCTGGCGCTCTTCGGGGTTCTCGATCAGGAGCTGCATTCCGCCCGAGATCCCGTTTCGGGTGGTTTCGTTGCCGGCCACCATCAGGATGACCATCAGCATGATCAACTCGTCGTTGGCCAGGGCCAGGTGCTCTTCGCTCACGTCCTCGCGGAGCGGCAGCTCGGACCCGCCGAAGTCGCCCAGCAGGCCCTCGTCCTTGGCGCCCACCAGGATGCTGGTCAGGTCGTCTTGCGGGCTCTTGCGCCGGTCTTCGATCACCTGGGTCACGTAGGCCGAGTACTCGAGGAATGCCTTGTGGGCGCGCTGCATGATCTCGGGATCCGACTGGTTGCCGTCGGCGGCGATCATCTCGTCGGACCAGCGGTGGAACAGGTCCCGGTCCTCCTCGCGGATGCCGATCATGGCCGCGATCAGGCGGATCGGCAGCGGCACCGAGATGGCCGAGACGAAGTCGCACTCGCCGTCCTTGGCGACCGCGTCGATGGCCTCGGTCGTGATGTCCCGGAACACGGACTCGAGCTTCTTCACCATGCGCGGCGAGAAGCCCTTGTTGATCAGCTTGCGAAGGTCGGTGTGGCGAGGCTCGTCCTCGTCGATCAGCCCCAGCTTGGTGGGGCTGCCGGGCCGCACGCCCGCCGCCGACGTGAAGAGCTCCTGGTGCTTGGAGACGTAGGAGACGTCCTCGAAGCTGGTGACGACCCACAGCTGGTCCTTGTCCGACCAGTAGACCGGCTCGTTCTCGCGCAGCCAAGCGAGCCGCTCTTCCATGTTCTCGTCCCAGTTCTGCGAAGCCAGAAACTCGATCTTCAGGTCCATGGGGATTCCTCTCAGCTCGGCGGTGCGCAGCTCAGGCTCCG
>CAMYOO010000028.1:0-24539 GCA_947260035.1 uncultured delta proteobacterium | reverse complement strand
GCCTCCTGCGTCATCAAGTCCTGTCCGTTCAGCTCCTTGTAGAGCGGCGCGACGCCGAAGTAGCCCACCACGATGTGGTACATGGCGAGCACCAGGAGCGGGATCTGCTCGGGCTGCCAGCGTGCCGCGGCCGGGTCCGCCTCGACCATCTCGTGGGCGCGCGCGAAGATGGGCGCGATCCAGCGGCGCAGCATCGGCGTCAGGTGCTGGCCGCCCGCGAGCGTCTCGTGCAGGATCAGCCGCGCCAGATCCGGGCGCTGCGCCAGCAGGCGCATCACACGCCGGATCGTCTCCTTGGAGTTGCTCTCTCCGGAGTCCGTCGGCGTGAAGCCGGAGAGCGCCGCCAGGACCGGCCCTACGCCGCGCTCCAGCACGGCGGTGTACAAGGACTCCTTGCCGGGGAAGTGGTTGTAGAGGCTGGGGATGCGCAGCCCGACCCGCTCGGCCACGTCGCGCAGGCTGGTGCCCGCGTAGCCCTGCTCCGCGAAGACCGCCTCGGCGGCGTCGAGGATCCGCTCGGCGGTCTGGGCGCCCCGGCGGCGACCGCTGCTGGCCGGGGCTACGGATGTCGCGAGCGGCATTCGAGCGGCTCCCTTTCACTAACGATCATTAGTTAGAAAATTGGCGAAGGCCCGTCAAGGGTCGAGCCCGGAGAAATCTCTCAAATATCTGATATAAAACAATAAATTCTGATACTGGGGCGCGGAGGCAGGGGATTCTCCGCACGTGGACGAACCACCGTTAGTCCAGGATTTCCGACTCAGCCCTCGTTGGAGAGGTACAGCTCCGCGCGTTCGCAGACGACCTTGATCAGGAAGGGGATCAGCGGTTGCTGGCTGGCGATCTCCGGGCGTCCCTGGGGCCAGCCCAGATAGCTCAGCATCCGGGCCATCACGAGCGTGGGGACGAGCATCAGCTCCGCCTCCGGAAAGGGGCGCACGCTGCGGTAGCCCTCGAGGAACGCCTGGCTGCCGGTGTCGAAACCTCCGCTGATGAGCAGCGGGAAGGCCGAGGTCACGAACTCGAAGGACGCCCAGCTCCAACCGCAGTCGTCGAAGTCGATGACACGCACGCCCTGTGAGCTCGCCAGCAGGTTGTCCGGGATCAGGTCTCCGTGGATCAGCAGGTTGGGCGGTCCGAGCTCCTCCAGTCGTTGGCGCACACGCGTGCGCGCGCGCATCAGCAGATCGCGCTCCTCGTCTTCCAGGCTCGGCAGCTTCCAGAATTGACCGAAGGCCGGGTCGTCTCCCACCAGCGACGCCGCATCCCAGGACGGCCGCTGGAACTCCGGCGGGGGCTTCCATGAGTCCGCGTGGGCGTGGATCCGTCCGGCAATCTCGCCCACGACTCCGTAGGTCTCCCGCAGCGCCGAATCCCCCAGGTCCACGCCTTGTTCCAGGGTTCCGAGCGGGCTGCCCTCGACCCACGCCAGCAGGTCGCACTGCCGCGCGCCGGGCACGCCTTCGGCCGTGGCGCTCGTCATCACGTCGCCATCGCCTGTCGGCAGCATGGCCGGCGTCGGGACGTCGCCGTCCCTGCACAGCGCCTGCATCCACGCCGCCTCGGAACGGATCGCCGCGTCGCTGCGGTAGTGGGCGCGGTGGACGCGCATCACCTGAAGTTCGCCGCTCGGCGCTTCTACGCGGAAGACCGCGTTCTCACGGTACTTGATCGGCGTCACGGCGGCGCCGTCCAAGCTCCAGGCCGCCAGCGCGCGCTGGGCCAGGCGACCCAGACGTGCGATCTGCTCCTCTTCGGACAGGCGCAGGAAGTCGCTCACCCGGAGGCGCCTTCCACGTCGCCAAGGGCGGCGTCCAGGCGCTCGAGCAGGTCGTCGCAGTAGGCGTCGTCCACGAGCAGGCCGGGCTTCCACTGCAGCACCGAGAGGTCGAAGCCCGAGAACATCGCCCACACCCCGCGCCGGTACAGCGCGCGCGAGAGCTGCACCGCGCCCAGGGAGCCGTCCAGCTCGAGTCCCATGACCAGGCCCCGCTGCCGCACGCCGAGCAGGAACGGGTGCTGCTCGCGGAGCCGCTCCAGGCCGGCGCCCAGTCGCACGGCCGCGCGCCGCCCGTTCTCCAGGGACTCCGGCCGCGCGGTCACCTCGAGCACGCGCTGCGCCACCCGGCAGCCGATCTCGGCGCCGCCGAAGGTGGAGACGTACGCCCAGCCTTCCTTCTCGAGCCAGGCGCCCACGCGCTTGGTCATCACCAGGGCCGAGATCGGATACAGGCCCCCCGAGAGCCCCTTTCCCGTGACCAGGATGTCTGGCTCGATGCCCCACTGCTCCACGCCCCAGAAGGTTCCCGTGCGGCCGAGCCCGGTCTGCACCTCGTCGGCCACGTAGAGCGTTCCGTGACGTTCGCAGAGCGTCTTGACGCCCGGCAGGTAGGCGTCCGATGGAACCGGGAAGCCGTAGGTGGCCGGGATCGTTTCCATCAGGACGCAGGCGACGTCGTCGCTGGACAGCGCCTTCTTCATGGCATCCAGGTCGTCGAAGGGGACCTTGAGGAACTCCTCCGGATTGGCGCAGTGGAAGAGCTGCGCGCTGTCGTCCCGGCCGGCGGCCTGTGCCAGTGCGGTGCCGCCGTGGAACCCGGCGTCGAGCGCAACGACCTTGCGTCGGCCCGTGGCGAAGCGCGCTGCGCGGATCGCCAGGTCGTTGGCCTCGCTTCCCGACGGCACGAAGACGGAGTAGTGGAGGTCGCCGGGCGTCATGTGGGCCAGGGTCTCGGCCAGATCGGCGCGGGCCTCCGAGGGAAAGTGGTGGTTGCCCACGTCCAGCTCGGTCAGGGCCTGCTGCAGGGCCTCCAGCACCTCCGGGTGGCGGTGGCCCAGGTTGTAGGTGCCGCCGTTCAGGTGCAGGTCGAGAAGCTCGTGGCCGTCCAGGTCCCAGAGCCGGTAGCCCTCGCGGCGGCCGATGATCAGGGGGATGCCCAGTCGGGACCAGGTGTCCACCCGACTCGGCATCAGGTATTCGCGGGTCAGCTCCAGCACCCGGCGCTTGCGCTCGGACAGGGACTCCGGTGTCTGGCTCTCGTCCACGGCGCGCCTCCCGGCTCACCCCCCCAGAGCAGGAGCCTAGCGGATCCACTCCGCCAAGCCCCCGGGTTTCTTCGGGATTTTGTGATTCCGTGGGCCTCGTTGACGTCCCTGTCCGACTGGGAAATAATTCCCATCCTATGGAAGCGGACGCACTCCACTGGGCGATCCGCACGCTGCTCCGGCCTCTGGTCCGCATCCTGCTTCGCAACGGAGTGCCCTTCCGGGCCTTCGCGGAGCACGCCAAGAAGGCCTACGTGGACGTGGCGTTGGCGGAGCTGGCACTCGAGGACCGCAAGCCCTCGTTGTCGCGGGCGTCCGTCATCACGGGCCTCACCCGCAAGGAAGTGAGCCGCCTGGCCAACGAGGTGGACCCGGATCCCGGCGTGGCCCAGCGCTACAACCGGGCGGCGCGGGTCATCTCGGGCTGGATTCGCGATCGCGCGTACCGCGACGCGCGGGGCAAGCCGGCGTCGCTGCCGCTGGAGAACGGCAAGCGCAGCTTTGCCGAGCTGGTGCGGCGCTACAGCGGCGACATGCCGGCCCGCGCCGTTCTGGACGAGCTGTTGCGGGTGGGCGCGGTGCGCCAGCTTCGCGACGGGCGTATCAAGCTGGTGACCCGGGCCTACGTGCCGCGAACCGGCGAGCGCGAGAAGCTGGGCATCCTGGGCACCGACGTGGCGGCGCTGATCTCGACCATCGACCACAACCTGACGAGCCCGCCCGAAGACGCGATGTTCCAGCTCAAGGTTTCCTACGACAACCTGAGCGAGGAGGATCTCCCGCGCCTGCGGGAGAACGCCGGCAAGAAGGCGCAACTCCTGCTGGAAGACCTGGATCGGACGTGGTCGCGGCACGACCGCGACGTGAATCCCAACGTAGATGGGACGGGGCGCAAACGGGCCATGCTGGGAATCTATTATCATGAAGACGATTTTGCAGAAGACTAAGATGAAGCGGATCTCGCGATTTCTGAGCGGACTCCTGATCGCCGGCCTGGCGCTCCACTGTGCGGGCGGTGGCATCGGTGGGACCGGAAGCGTCAGCGGCTTCGGCAGCGTCTGGGTGAACGGCATCGAGTGGTTCACCGACAGCGCCGTAGTCACGTTCGACGGCGTGCCGGGCACCGAGGCGGACCTGCGCATCGGCATGGTTGTGGACCTGGACGGAGAGCCCACGGGTGCGACCACCGCCACGGCCAACAGCGTCTCCTTCGACGACGCGGTCCAGGGCCCCGTGGGCTCGATCAATCCGGTGTCCGCGACCGTCAAGGAGCTGACGATCTTCGGGCAGACAGTCGTGGTCCAGCTGGGCGCGACGGTCTTCGACGACTCGGATCCCACGTTCGCGTTCGGCAGCGTGGCCCTCGACGACGTGCTGGAGGTGAGCGGTCACGTCGACGGGGCGGGTGTGGTCAACGCCACCTGGGTGCGGCGGCTCGGCGTGGTGGCGCTGGGTCAGACGGCCGTCGAGCTCGAGGGCATCATCCACGGCCTGACCGGTCTGCCCTCTTTCGTGCTGGGCGGGACGATCGTGCTGGTCGACGGCAACACCGATCTCTCGGAGCTCGCCGGGGGGCTCGTCAATGGACGCACGGTCGAAGTGGAGGGCATCTTGCTCGCACACGGCATCGTGCAGGCCGGCAGCGTGGCCGATCCGGATGCGCTCCCGGTCAACATCGCCGACTTCAGCCTCGAGGGGATCGTGAGCGACTTCGTGTCCCTGGCGGACTTCCGGGTTGCGGGGCAGCGCGTCGACGCCAGCAACGCCAGCTTCGAGCCGCTGGATCCCGGCTTCGTGGCGAACGGCGTCGTCGTCGAAGTCGAGGGACCGATCACCAACGGCGTGCTCGTCGCCGACGAGGTCGAGCTCGAGTCCGGCGAGGTCAATATCCACGCCGAGGTCGCGTCGCCCGCCGATATCGATGCCGTTGCGGGCCGTGTGGTGCTGCTGGGCATCGAGGTGGAGCTGGCGCCCGATGCGGAGCTCCAGGACGAACTGGACGGGCTCCCGGGCTTCGGATTGTCGGACGTGGTTGCGGGGGACTTCCTGGAGGTCGATGCGATCAAGGTCGGCGGGGGCGTCGTTCTCGCGGGCAACCTGAAGCGGATCCCGGCGGACGACGTAGTGCTGCGAGGTCCGCTCGGAGGCTTCGACGAGGGAGCCTTGGAGATCGAGATCTGCGGCGTCGGCGTGCCGGTGAGTGGCGCCGGCGCATTCTACGACGACCTGGGTGCGCCCCTCTCTTCGAGCGAGTTCTTCGCGGCGCTGCGTCTCGGAGCGGCTGTCACGGTGGTGGACCGGCTGGACGCCGATCAGGCGACGATCGACGCGGCCGACGAGGCCGAGCTGGAGGAGTGACGAAGGGCCCGCTCGAGCGGGCCTAGGGGCGCGGCTCCGGCTTGCGCGCGTCCATGCGCTGCAGCCTGCGCCCCATCATGCGGTGAAACCTCTCGTGTCCGTGGGTGAAGATCCACTGGAGCAGGCCCGGCGCCACTGCGTGGACGACTTCCAGGCACGTGGCCCAGCGCGGCGCCACCCGAACCGGGCGCTTCACCACCGCCCAGCCGATGCGCCGGGCGGCTCGCTCCACCCCCAACGCCGGAAACGCCTCGTAGATGCGGGTCGGCGCCAGCATGGGCGTTCTCACCAGGGGGACCTGCATGGTGGTCACGTCGATCCCGTGCCCGCCCAGCTCCAGTCGCAGGGTGCGGACCCAGTGGTCCGAGGCGGCCTTGGCGGCCACGTACGCGGCGAAGTTGGGGGCGCCCGTCTGCACGCCGATGGTGGAGATCTGGAGGATGTGCCCGCGTCCTTGAGCCAGCATGGCCGGGAGAAGCCCCAGCGTAAGAGCCAGCGGCCCTTGGTAGTTCACGGCCATCAGCCGCTCGAAATCCTCGGGCTTGCAGTCCACGATGGGCCTTCGGATCGAACGCCCGGCGTTGTTTACCAGGACGTCCACCGGGCCGTCCTTGCGCAGGACCGTCTCGGCCAGCCGCTGACACTCCGCTGAGTCCGAGAGATCCGTGGCGTAGACGCGAGCGGTTCCGTCCAGGCGCTCGAACTCAGCCGCGACCCGCTCCAGCTCTTCTTCTCGCCGGGCTACCAGGATGGCGTCCGCTCCGGCTTCGGCGGCCTGCAGGGCGAAGGCGCGGCCGATTCCGGAGGATGCGCCCGTGATCAGGATGCGTCGTCCCTGGAGCGCCTGGCGGAGGCGTGCGCGATACTTCCGCGCGGCCCGCGCCTCCCATCTGCTTCGCAACGACGGCTTCCCCACGTTCGCACCACTGTAGCGGGTCAGGGCAGGCCGGCGGGAACCTTCGCTTCCGGAGATCTGATTGAGCGTCGATCCCAATGAGTCTCCGATCGAGGCAAGGCTAGGCCGGGCGATCCAGGCCTGGGTGGTTCGTGCGGGGGCGGCGCCGGGGATCGTGGCGCTGGCCTGCATCCTGGTCGGGATCGGGGCGGCCGCCTACACCGCGGCGACCCTGGGGATGCACTCCGACATCCACGCGCTGGTGGACGACGAAGTGCCTTTCATGCAGCTGCGGCGGCGCTTCGAGCGGTCCTTTCCGCTGGTGGATGACATGCTGCTGCTGGTTGTGGATGGAGAAACCCCACGCGCGGCGAGCCAAGCGGCAGACCGGTTGGCTGCACGCTTGTCCTTGGAAAGCGATGTCTTCCACTCGGCGTTCGTTCCAGGCGGGGGTCCCTTCTTCGAGCGCAACGCGCTGCTCTACCTGGACCTGGAGCAGCTCGAGGACCTGGCCGATGCCCTGGCCCAGGCGCAGCCTTTCCTGGCCGAGGTGGATCGGGACCCCAGCCTGCGCGGAGTCTTCGGCCTGCTGTCGGACGCGCTGGATGCGCTGCGTCGGGGCGATGCCGCGGGCACGGACCCGGGCCCGCTCTTCGATCGAGTGGCCGCGGGCCTCGAGGCGTCGAACCAGGGACGTCCGGCTGCGCGCGCCTGGCAGACGCTCCTGGCCGGGGAGTGGGGGCAGAAGGAGCAGACGCGTCAGCTGGTGCTGCTGAGTCCGGTGCTCGACCTGGACGCATTCCAACCGGCCGCCCGTGCGGTGGAGCGCGTGCGAGACGTCGTCGCGGAGGAAGGCCTGGGCCGGGGCGACGTGCGCGTGCGCTTGACCGGGGATTTCGTGCTCACCTACGAGGAGAACGAGGTGCTGGTCGGACAGGCCGCCGTTGCGGGTGCGGCTTCCTTCGTCCTGGTGGGCGTGCTGCTGATCGTCGCCATGCGTTCGGTCTGGATGGTGGGATCGATGCTCCTCACTCTGGTGCTGGGGCTCGCGGCCAGCCTCGCCTACGCGGCGGCGGTGGTGGGCACTCTCAATCCAGTGTCGGTCGCGTTCCCGGTGTTGTTGATCGGCCTCTCGGCGGACTTCGGAATCCATCTCTGTCTTCGCTACCGCGAGCTGCGCGCCACGGGCCGAGACCACGCTCACGCCCTGGCCGAGACCGGACGCGGGGTGGGCAGCTCCGTGGTGCTGTGCGCGGTGACCACAGCCATCGGGTTCTTCGCCTTCGTACCCACGGAATTCACGGGATTGGCCCAGCTGGGCTGGATCGCCGGGCCCGGAATGCTGATCAGCCTGTTCTTCAGTCTGACCCTGCTGCCGGCCCTGCTGGGGCTGGCTCCGGAGCGCGTGCAGGCGGAATGGGCCGCGCACGTAGCGGCGGACGAATCGACCTCCAGCTGGCCCATCCGGCACGCCAGGGCGATTCGGCTGGGCGCGTTGCTGCTCGGCCTGGGCGGGCTGCTGCTGTTGCCCCGCGCTTCCTTCGATCCCAACCAGCTCCACGTTCGTGATCCCAACACCGAGAGCGTGCAGGCGTTCCAGGACCTGCTGGCCAGCGCCAGCATGTCGCCGTGGACGGTGAGTTACCTGGCGTCCGATACTCCGCAGGCCGAGGCGGTGGCCCAGCGCCTGCGCCAGCTGGACGTGGTCGGCCGCGTGATCACGCCGGCCAACCTGGTGCCCGAGGGGCAGCCGGAGAAGCTCGAGGTCATCTACGACATCGCCGGATTCCTTCCTCCGCCCGGCTCGGAGCGGCCGGCGCCCACGCCGGATGAGCAGCGCGATGCGTTGCGCGCGTTCGAGACCACTGCCGCCGGCTTCGCCGATGCTGCGGATGACGGCGCGCTGGCCGCATCCGTCCGGCGCCTGCTCGCCGCCGTGCGGACGCTGGGCATGCAGATCGACGCTTCCGAGGCGCCGCTGGACGAGATTGAACGAGCCCAGGCCTCGCTGGTGGATCCCATCCACTGGTGGATCTCGCGCCTGCGCCGTGCGGTGGATGCAAAACCGGTGGTGTTGGAGGATCTGCCGCTGCCCGTTCGTGAGCAGATGATCGGGCAGGATGGACGCCTGCGGGTCGAGGTATTCCCGCGCTACGACTTAGGCGACCCCGCAGAGCTGGCTCGCTTCGTCGACGGAGTGCGCGAGGTCGCGCCGGATGTGGCGGGACACGCCCTGTATCTGCTGGAGTTCGGCCGCTCCATGGTCCGCTCGTTGCAGCAGGCGCTTCTCACGGCCGTGCTGGTGATCGGTCTGCTGCTCTTCGTCTTGTGGCGGCGCGTCGGCGACACACTCCTGGTCCTGGGCATTCTCGCTCTGGCTGCGACCCTGACCACCGCATTCGCCATGTTGGTCGGAATCCCGTTCAACTTCGCCGACGTGATCGCGCTGCCCCTGCTGCTGGGGCTGGGCGTGGACTCGAGCATCCATCTCGTGCACCGCTTTCGCAGCGAGGACGCCCAGGGTGGAGAGCTGCTGCGCAGCAGCACCGCCCGGGCGGTGACCTACAGCGGGCTCACCACCCTGGCCAGCTTCGGCAGCCTGGCCTTCACGCCGCACCGCGGCATGGCCAGCATCGGCCAGCTCTTGACGATCGGCGTGCTGCTGATGCTCGCCTGCAATCTGCTGGTGCTGCCGACCCTGCTCAGGCCTGGGAACGGATCTCCTGGACCAGCTTCTCGCCCATGAAGCGCCCCAGGGCGTAGGTGGTGACGCAGGGGTTGATGCCCAGCGAGGTGGGGAAGGTGGAGGAGTCGGCTACGTAGAGGCCTTCCACGTCCCACGAGCGTCCGTGCGAGTCCACCACATCGCGCTTCGGGTCTCCGCCCAGGGCGCAGCCGCCCATGGGATGCCCGCTGGTGAGCTGGATGCGGCGGTCCTTGACCATCTGCAGGGTCAGGGTGGCGTCGATCTCGTCCGGGCTGTTGAGGATCAAGGGACGGTGGGTGTTGAAGAAGACCTGTTTGGCGCCCGACGCGAACATGAGGCGGGCGCCTGTCCGGATCGAGGCGAGCCAGTTCGCGTGGTCCTCCTCGGCCAGCGCGTACTCGAAGGCGTTGCGGGTCACGCGGCCCACAGCCCGATCCCGGAACATCACCGCCAGCGTCATGGTCTGATTGAAGCGGCGCATGAACGTCTGGTAGCTCTCCGCCGATTCGTAGGGCATGAGCTGCGCGTGGGCGATGGGATGATTGAGCATGCCTTCCAGCGCATAGCGGATGTGGTGGCGCTCGGGATCGGCCGTGGCCTGGTCGTCGGTCTCGTACGTCTTGACGAAGTAGGCCATGGGCGGCCCCGCTGCTGAGGGGAAGATGGCATCGTCGAAGTCGCCGTAGAACGTGATGGTGCCATGGGTCGAGAAGCGTCCGCCGATCGCGGCGTCCTTGCCGGTGCGCCGGCGGACGCGATCCAGGTTGCTGCGCAACAGGATGCGCGGAGAGCCGAACGGCCCGGCTGCCAGCACGACGCGCCGGGCGCGAATCTCGATGGGTTGCAGCTCCGTTCCACGCCTGTCGCGAAGCACCCCGCGAACGCCGGTCACCCGCTTCGACTGGCCCCGCGGGCCCCCTTCGGGCAGGTCTTCGAAGGTCAGGTCCTGGACCAGGCAATTGGCGATCAGTTGCGCCCCGTGGCGTGCGGCACGGGGCAGCACCATGTTGAGCGGCGTGATCTTGCGGTTGTAGCGGCAGCCCAGGTCGCAGAAGCCGCAGCCGATGCACTGGTGGGCATTGCGGTCCGAGGCTCCGTGATGGGGCATGCCCAGGGCCAGGGCGCCGCGCTTGAGGGCCAGGTTGCTTCCGGTGATCTGCGACGCTGGAACGGCGGCGACGCGCAGCTCCGCGCGCACGGCATCCAGGTGCGGCCGCAGGTCGGCGTAGTCGAACTCGGCGCCGTAGCGCTCGTTCCATTCCTGTATCACCGGTTTGGGGGGATCGAAGGCCAGCGCGTGGTTGATGGTGGCCGAGCCGCCCACCAGTCGACCCGTCACGGTGGCGGTGGAGACCGTGGGGATCTCCCGTTTCGTGCCGGGCACCGAGGTCACCGAGAACTGGGTGTAGAACATGCGCGGCATGGCGAAGCGTTCGCGCTGGAGAAACTGTTCGGGCTCGAAGAACTCGCCGTTCTCCAGGATCAGGACGCGCTGGTCCGTGTGCTGCGCGACCTCGGCCGCCACGAAGGAGCCGCCGGCACCGGAGCCGACCACGACCACGTCGGTCTCCAGGATCAGGCGCTCGCCGCCCCCGACGACCGTCGCGGCCTTCAGGCTTCCCGGGACCTCGTCGGGAGTGATGATGCTGTTGCGAAGCAGGCCCACGTTGGCCTGGGTCTGCTGGGCCAGGTCGTAGGATGTGGAACGCCCCAGGTCCTCCTTGGGATGCTTGGGGTCCAACAACCAGGGTCCCGGATAGCGCATGTCCTTCCAGGCAACCGTCTCGTTCGTGTAGAGGGGCGCGGTCCCGATATACTTGGCGCCCGTGAAGATGTTGCGCATCGCTCGCACGCGGCTGTCGCGCAGGTGGAGCAGGTAGCGATTGACATCGTCCACGTGCATCGCGCGCAGCCGGAGCACGGGCAAGCCGAGCCGCGAGAAGAAGGTGGGGTTGAACGTGGGCAGAACGTTCAGGAAGTCGACCAGCGTCCGCATCTGGGCCACGAACGCGTCGCCGTGGGAGTAGGCGAAGTCGGCCCAGGCCTGGACCAGGTCGTAGTCCGGATCCTCCTCCTGCAGGCGTTGGCGCAGCGCTGTGTCCGGCGGGTTGAAGCCGTCGATGATCTTGGCGATGACCTGCCTTTGAACCGGGTCGAAGACCTGCGCCTCGTCTCCCTGCAGGCGTCGCTCGACCCGTCCGCCGATGCGGCCGCAGCCGAGCGGCGTAGTCAGCGTCGCGGCCACGGCGGCGGCCTTGCCCAGCGACTTGAGGAAGCTGCGCCGGTTCATGGCCAGATCCAGGTCGGCGTCGAACCCAAGCTGGAGCGTCACGGCGTGTCCTCCCGCCTGAGCGGAGACCGGAAGAGATGGGTGTTCACGACCTGCCCCTGGACCGTGGTTCCGACCCGAACGTGGCACTGGATGCAGCGGTTCTCGAGCCCGGGGATGTTGATGGGGTAGTGCTCGCGCTGCTTCACGTGGCAGCCCGTGCAGGCGTCCGCTGCCCGGACCGCGCCTCGGCCCAGCCGGTGTCCGTCGTAGTGGCACGCGACGCAGAGCCGCCCGCCCAGGTCGCCGGACACCTCGTCGCCCGCGAAGCGCGCGTCGGCGCCACTGCCCACGAGGAAGCCGTGCTGCCGCAGCTCCTTGCGCTGCTCGCGGTTGGAGTCCAGGTTCTCGAGCTTGCGCCCGGCGTAGTGGCGGCTCGCCAGGGTCTGCTGGTACTGGGGCTGGTGGCAGCCTCCGCACTTGCCGTCGCGGATCGGCTGGGTGTAGGCGGGGTGGCCACCCGGCATGTGGCACTGGCCGCAGCGGACGCCCTTGGCTGAATGCAGGCTGTGGGCGTAGGCCTCGGCCTGAGGCACGTGGCACAGCTCGCAGTTCTCCACATAGGGGGCGGGACCGGACACGGACTCGACCGGGTCGGGGCGCTTGCGCGCCCAGGGCAGCAGGGAACAGCCCACCAGGCCGCACACGGCCAGCAGCACCAGCGACCGGCGGACCCACGAGGTGGCTGTGTGTTGTCGATTCACCCCTGCCCCCGCGCCATTCTAGACACGCACCCGGCCGGAGTCCCGCAGAATTTCGATCGCGGGGGGTAGAATCTGCAGGCGATGGATGGACCCTCGGTAGACGCCTACGCACCGCGCGAGATCGCGCGCAAGGTCGAGGTGTCCGGCGTCGCCCAGGCGCGCAATGACGCGCTCGCGGAGCTGGTGTTGGCGGTCCTGGCCGGCGCCTTCATCTCGCTGGGAGCGCTCTTCTTCACGGTGGTCGTCACCGGGGCCGGCGCCGGGTTCGGCGTCAATCGGCTGCTGGGGGGCCTGGCCTTCAGCCTGGGGCTGATCCTCGTGGTGGTGGGCGGAGCCGAGCTCTTCACGAGCAACAACCTGTTGGCCATGGCCTGGGCCAGCCGGCGCATCTCCACCCGCGAGGTCGTGCGCAACTGGTACCTGGTGTACGTGGGAAACGTGATGGGCTGCGTGAGCACCATCGCACTGGTGGTGTGGGCCGGGCTCGATGGTCTGGGCGCCGGCGCCGTGGGTCAGAAGGCAGTCGCCATCGCCGCCGCCAAGGCGGAGCTCTCGTTCCTGCAGGCCTTCGTGCGCGGCATCCTGTGCAACGCCCTGGTGTGTCTGGCGGTCTGGCTGGCCATGGGCGGGCGCAGCGTGACCGACAAGGTGCTGGGCATCGTCTTTCCCATCACCGCCTTCGTGACCATGGGCTTCGAGCACTCCATCGCCAACTGGTTCTTCCTGCCCTACGGGTTGGCGCTGGACACGACCGGCGTCATCTCGGTGCCCGGCGCGGCGCAGAACCTGGTCGCCGTCACCGCCGGCAACATTCTCGGCGGCACCCTTCTCGTAGCCGGCGTCTACTGGCTCGCCTACCTGCGCAACGACGACCACTAGCCTGCACTGAGGGACGTGCACTGAGGGACGTTCCTGCGTAACTGCACTGAGTGCCACTCCTGGCCCAGGTCTGGTACTCGGTGCACTTTTGCAGGAACGTCCCTGAGCGCAAGTGTGGTACTGCGTGCAGTTATGCAGGAACGTCCCCCAATGCAGGGGGCGGGTCAGGCTGCGTTTTCGTCGGTGGCGAAGGTTACGCCGGCGTGGTGCTGCAGGCGCTCCAGGAGGGGTTCGCCCATGGCCGCCGCCGGCGTCCAGAAGCCTCCTTCCACCGCCTGCTCGTCCTGGGCCAGGCAGACTGCGGCCTCGCTGAGCATCTTTGCGGTGGAGCCGTAGCCCGGGTCGCGGTCGCCGATGACCCGGGCGAACAGGCTCTTGCGCGCGTCGCTCGGATGCTCGCCGAAGAAGCGCAGCTCGAAGCGGCCGGCCTCGCGCTGCTCCAGGGAAGGGCCCTCACCCGGTGCCGGCAGGAAGCGACTCAGTCCGCGGCGCAGCGGGCCGATGGCGCCCATCACCAGGCCGGCTCCGGTTCCCGCCGCGACGCCCGCTGCCTTCAGCCAGCCGGCGGGCCCCGGCCCGGCGAGCGTCGCCTCGTCGTAGCGGAACTCGCGGCCCCAGGGGTGGTTCAGCAGGGCGCTGCTGCGCCGCACCACCCGGCAGTTGACGGCCGCCATGACGAAGGGTGCGATCCAGGCCTCGAAGTCCGGATCCCAGACCACGGTGGCGAGATCCGCACCGTCGGGGCCGCTGCGCTCTCCGGCGGGGTTCAGCGAGTAGGGATCGGCCAGGATGTGCCGCACCTGGGGGTCGCTCGACGCCTCGTCCAGGAGGTTGAGCATGCTCGCGATGGTGCCGCCGCTGGCGCCGCCCGAGAACGCCGTCGCACGGCACTTGATGCGGGGGCAGGTGACGCCGTGACGAGCCTGCATCTCGCGCTGCACGAAGAGGACGCCCAGGTCCGAGGGGATGCTGTCGAAGCCGCAGCCGGGAACGATGCGCGCGCCGCTGGCCTCGGCCTGCTTCTGGTGCGCGTCGATCATGCGCTGCATCCAGTGCACCTCACCCGTCAGGTCGCAGTAGTGGGTGGCGTTGCGCGCGCAGGCGGCCACCAGCTTGGAGCCGTACAACGCGTAGGGGCCGACGGTCGAGCAGACGACCCGAGCTCGGGCGGTCAGGGTGTCCAGGAAGGCCTCGTCGTCGCCGTCGCCCAGCACCAGCTCCAGGTTCGCGGCCTGGGGGCCCAGGTCGGCTCGCAGGGCTTCCAGCTTGGTCCGGTTTCGGCCGGCCAGGGCCCAGCGCAGCTCGCCGGCCGCTCCGTGCCGCGCCAGCAGCTGCTCGGCCACCAACCGGCCGGTAAATCCGGTGGCGCCCCAGAGGACGACGTCGAGCTCGCGTTCCTGCGCTGCCATGGGGATCCTCCGCCCGGATGGTCGCCGACTTGGCCCGCCAGCGCCCCCTCGGGAGGCGCAAATCTCTGTTTTTGCTAGGGTCCCGGCTTCCCCCGGAGAGGTCCCGAGCATGGCACGAGTCAACCGGATGTCCGTCCAGAAGCGACTCCGCGAGCGCAAGAAGGCCGAGCGCGCCGAATTGAAGCGTGAGATGCGGTCCCAGCGCGAGCCCCGCGAAGAGATCGAAGAAGAGGACAAGGACAAGGTCGCCAACCGGGACGATCTGGCCGGCTACGGCCTGATCGAGGAGCCTGCCGAGGAGCCTTCGACCTCCTGATCCGGCTTCCAGGAGGGCCGGAGTTCAGCTCCGGCCGAACGCCCGCCGCAGCGCCTCGCGGTGGAAGGCCCCGTAGCCGGGCGATACATGCAGCAGCTCCGGCTCGAGTTGCGCGTGGAGGCGGGGCAGGGCGTGGAACGGAACAGCCGCCTGGACGTGGTGCTCCGTGTGGTACGGCATGTTCCACATCAGCCAGCGCACGAAGGGCGTGGTCCGGACCGTCCGCGTACGCTCGAACTGGCTGCCCCGATTGGGAAGCCCGGTGTGCTCCGGCATCAGGTAGAGGCCCAGCACCAGATGGCTGATCGGCCAGGCCCACAAGAGCTGCGCACCGCCGGGTATCGCCAGCAGCGCAGCGGCCGTTCCCCCCAGCACGAGCAGCGCGACCCAGCTCTCCCAGGCCACCCGGGTGCGGTACGCGGGGCGCACGAAGGGAAAGAGCCGGGCCTGGAACGAGGTCGGCAGCAGCGCACACAGCGCCGTGAAGCCCAGCTTGCCCAGCATCAGATGTTGGCCCGAAGCCAGCGCCAGGTACAGCAGCGGGTTCCCCGGCCAACCGTCCAGCAACGCCGGCGCCCGGTTGATCTCGGGGTCGCGCTCGCGGTCCTGGGTGCTGCGGTGGTGCTCCCAGTGGAACTCTCGAAAGAACGTCGGTGCCTGGAGCATGAGCAGCGCGCCCAGCCACAGGGCCACCCGGTTGAGACCGAGGCTCTCGAAAGCCGTCTCGTGCCCCGCCTCGTGCATCAGGGCGAAGAAGCCGGCCATCACCACGCCGCAGGCGGCCAGCGCCACGATCCAGGCCGGACTCCCGCGCGCAGCGAGGGCGACGGCGGCGCTGCCGGAGACGACCAGCAGGCCGAGCTGCAGCGCGAAGCGTCGGACGCCGGGTCCGTCCCGGCGCGCCAGCAGGTCGCGCTCCATCGTGCCCGGCGTCGGATCCGGCACGCGGCTCAGTCGGCCGCGTCCAGCACTGTCTGCCGCGCCCACTTGTAGTCGGCCTTGCCGTTGGGAGCGCGTCGCACCTGGTCGGCCAGGACGATCTGCTTGGGGACCTTGTAGGCGGCCAGCTTGGTGCGCGTGAACTGGCGCAGGGCCTCCGGCTCCGCGTCGCATCCCGCTCGCAGCGACGCCACGGCCGTTACGCGCTGGCCGAATTTCTCGTCGTCCACGCCGACCACCAGGCAATCCACCACGTCCGCGTGCTGCTTCACCGCCTCTTCGACCTCTTCGGGGTAGACCTTCTCGCCGGCGGTGTTGATGCAGTTGGACCCGCGACCCAGCAGCGTGAGGCTGCCGTCGGCCTCGACCAGCGCCCAGTCGCCGGGGAACGAGTAGCGCACTCCGTCGATGGTCTTGAAGGTCGCTTCGGACTTCGCCTCGTCCTTGTAGTAGCCGATGGGCACGGTGCCGCCGGCCGCGATCATGCCGGCCTCGCCGGAGCCCGGTTCCACCTCGCGTCCCTCCTCGGCGAAGACCTTGGTGGTCGGCGGCTTCGTGAACTTCGCCGTCTCTCCCACGTTCCCGCGCGTGGTGACCTGCGTCGCCATGCTGCCTTCGGTGCTGCCCATGGCGTCGATGAGCACGAACTCGCCCCATTCCAGCAGCTCCTGCTTCACCTCGGAGCTGAAGATCACGCCGGACGAGATGACGAGCTTCAGCGCCGACACGTCGTAGGGCTCGTTCCGATCGCGCGCCTCCTTCAGCGCGGTGAGCATCGGCTTGGCGAAGGCGTCGCCGACGATCACGATCTGGTTGGTGCGCTCGCGCTGGACGGTCTGCCACAGCTCGTGGGCATCGAAAGAGCGGCCGGTCAGCGAGACGACCGACCCACCCGTGATGTGGGGGATCAGGACGCCGAGCCACATGCCGGTGCCGTGCATCATGGGACAACCCGGCAGCGCGATGAAGGCGCGCTGCTCCTCCCACAGCTTCGCCGCCAGGGAGGGGATCTCGTCCACCTTGGGCAGGCCCAGGCCCAGGATGGGAAAGCCGAGCTGGATGAAGCCCTGCATCAGCCCACCCATGTTGTACATGACGCCCTTGGGCATTCCCGTGGTGCCGCCCGTGTACAGCATGTAGACGTCGTCTTCCGAGCGCTGCATGCGTTTGGCGGGATCGTGGCCGGCGATCAGGTCCTCGTAGCGGACGGCACCGGGAATCGTCTCGCCGCCGTCGTCGACCGAGACCCACAGTTTCACGTCCGGCAGGCGGTCCATTACCTGCGCCACGCGCTCGCCCAGGCTCGAGTGGAACACCAGCGCCTCCGCGTCGGAGTTCTCGAGCAGGTAGTGCAGCTCGTCGTCCAGGTAGCGGTAGTTGACGTTGACCGGCACCGCGCGCTGCTTGAAGGCGGCGAACTGCGTTTCGCAGTACTCGGTGGAGTTGTACAGGTAGAGGCCGACCTTGGAGTCGGCGGCGAGACCCGCCTCGGCCAAGGCCGAGCCCAGTCGCGCCGCGCGGTTCTCGTATTGGCTCCAGCTCAGCCGCGCATCGCCGCACACCAGCGCTTCGCGGTCGCCGATCGTGTCGGCCAGCGCCTCCCAGAGGGTGGCGAAGTGCATCTCCATGGGGGGTCTCCTCGGCGATCCGCGTGGGGGTATCGGCTCCGCGGACGAGTCCATCGTACTGCGGCCGGCGGGGCGGTGCGAAGGGCCTCAGGCCAGCCGGGCCAGGGCGTCCTCCAGGAGCGGCGCCACCTGTTCCGGGGCTCGAGCCACGCCGAAGACGGCGTGGTCGGGCCGGATCAGGAACGCGTGGATGCCGTGCTCTTCGAAGAAGGTCGGATCGGGCCAGGAGACGGCGTGTCCCTCCAGCCGCTCCAGCGCCTGCCGAGCCTTCGCTTCCGGCGCGCCCTCCCGCAGCACCAGCCGGAAGCCCGGGCCGGTGAAGTCGTCCAGGAGCTTCTCGACTCCGTCCACCTTGAGCCAGGGCTGGGGGGCCAGGCTCGCCACCAGCGCATGGCGTTCGCCCTCCGCGCCCTGGAACAGGCCGTCGCCCAGGGGCGGCTGGCCGACCAGTCCCGGCGGCGTCTCGCCGCGCTCGCGCGCTGCCAGAAGCGATTCGTCCCGCTGCCGCGCCAGCTCCGGGTCCTGGGTGCAGACGACGCGTCCCGCGGCCACGGCGCCTTCGATGAAGGTGCGCACGTTGGGCGCGCGCTCGCTGCCGTAGCTGTCGAGGATCGCGGGGTCGGATGTGCTGCGCAGCACGCGATCGAGCTTCCAGGACAGGTTGTGGGCGTCGCGGATGCCTGCGCACATGCCCTGGCCCAGGAAGGGCGGCGTCTGGTGGGCGGCGTCGCCCGCCAGCAGGACGCGGCCGCGCCGCCAGCCGCGGGCGACCAGGGCGTGGAAACGGTACTCGGCCGCGCGCACGATCTCGACCCGGTCGGGATCGACCCACGGCGCCATCAGCTCGCGCAGCCGCTCCGGGCGGACCATCTCCTCGCCCTTCTCCCCGGGGAGCAGCATGAACTCGAAGCGCTGCATGTCGTGGGCTCCGGCCACCACCGTGGTCGGTCTCGCCGGATCGCAGTACTGGAGCACGACGTTTCGGATCTCCTCTCCGCCGCGGATGTCCACCACGACCCAGGGCTCGTCGAAGATCAGGTCCTCCAGGTCCAGGCCGGCCCTGCCGCGCACCACGCTGTTGGCGCCGTCGCAGCCCACCAGCCAGCGGGCCCGCACGCGTTCGACTTCGCCGCCGTGGGGGCGCAGCTCCACCTCGACTCCGTCGGCGTCCTCCCGATAGTCCAGGAGCTCCGTGCAGAGCCGCTCTTCCACCGACTCCGCGCGGCCCGCGGATTCGCGCAGCACCTTCTCCAGGCTGGGCTGATGGAACAGGTAGTCGGAGCGCCAACCCTGCTCGGTGGGCTGGTCCATGGGCACGTGCAGCAGGACCTGCCGCTCGGCGGTCCAGAACTCGCAGGCCGCGATGGCGCGCGTGTGGGGAAGCAGCGCATCCACCAGGCCCATCGTCTGGAAGATCCGCATCACCGCGGCGTCGAAGTGCACCGCGCGCGGCAGCTGGTAGACGTCGGCGTCCCGGTCGATCGCCAGCACGCGATGACCGGCGTGTCCCAGGAGCCCGGCCAGGGTCGAACCGGTGGGTCCGTATCCGGCGATGATCACGTCGTAGGTGTTCACAGCTCGCTTGCCTTCTACTTCAGTCGGCCCAGGGCAAGGTGTTGCCCAGGCCGTGGTCCAGATTCGATCCGTCGTCGCCGGCGTTCAGGTGCTTGGGCGGGGTCTCGAAGCTGGCCTGGGGCGTGACGCGCACGACGACGCGGCTCTCCTTCTCGGCCATGGCCTGCACCGCCGGGCGCGCCGCCTCTGGAAGCGGCTGCCCGGACATCAGTTCGCCGACCTTCATCATCAGGTTCACCACGGCGTCCGGATCGGTCTCGATCTTCGCCTTGCCATAGACGACCAGGTAGGCGACGGGCCAGTTCTCATCCAGGACGCACAGCGAGACTTCGCCGTTGCGTTTCACGGCCTTGGCCTTGGCGCGGTCGGCCATGGTGGACACGAGCATGTCGTCGCCGTCCATCACGTAGTAGACGATGGACATGGACGGCGGCCCGGACTTCCGGGTGTAGCCGAACACACAGGTCCGGTGGTCTCGTACGAATTGGCGGCGTTCTGCTGCGTTCATGGCGTCCTCTCAGCTGCGCGGCGGGGCGCCCCACTGGACGCCCAGCACGGTGGCGGGATCGTAAAGGCCCGGCTTCTCCGACGCGTCGAACAGATCTCCATCGGTGAAGTGCTCCAGGATGTGGCCGTACGGGTCCTTCCAGTAGTCGAAGACATGGGCGCCGAGGATGTGGCGGCCGACGCCGCTCTGGTGGGTCCAGCCGGCGTCGCGCAGGTGGTCGTGCCCGGCCATCACGGCGTCGAAGTCCTGCACCTCGAAGGCGGCGTGCTCGAAGCCCGGCTCGCCCAGGCCCACGCACAGCAGGGTGTGGTGATCCACCGGGATGTCGCCGCGGTCGCAGCGCAGGAAGGCCGTGATTACGTTCTCGGGGTCGCCCAGGTAGACGTCGTCGCTGTGTATCAGGCCGAAGCGCGACTCGTACCACTCGGCGCTGGTGCGGTAGTCCGCAACGCGCACGACCAGGTGACCCAGGCGCTTGACCCGGGCCGGACCCGAGGGCACGCGTTGCGCCGCGCCCAGGCGCAGGTGCTCGCGGCCGTTGTTCAGGGGCAGTGCGTGATCCACGGCCAGGGGCTCTACCGTCGTTCGCCCGTGCACCACCTCCACGGAGTATCCGTCGGGATCGGTGAAGCGCACGCGCGAGCCACCGCCCGGCTCGCTCACCGGCTCGGAGGCGGAGGCGCCCTCCATCTGGGCGGCGGCTTGCAGGTCCTCGGCCGAGCTGGCCTGGAACGCCAGGCCCACGAAGCCCGGATCGCCCAGCCGCGTCTCGTGCAGCCAGGGGTCGGTGTCGCTGCCGCGCATGTACAGGGCGTCTTCGCTGCGCGCCGCCCGGACCATCCCGAAGTCGGTCAGGAAGCGCTCCATCTCATCCAGGTCCGGTGCGCGGAAGCGCAGCCAGGCCAGGTCGGGAACCTTGATCATCGTTTCTCCTCCTCGATCGACATGGGTTCGTCTTCTCAGTCCGATCCGACCAGCAGGTGCACGACGGCGTCGGCGTGGGCCTCGACCATGGCGTCGTCCATGGGGTCCCGGCCGCTGAGCCGCCGGCACTCCGGCGCCTGGTGGAAGATCAGGCCGACCGAGCCGGCCAGGATGTAGTGAAGGTGGAGCGGATCGATGTCCGCCGGGATGCGTCCCAGGCCTCGAGCGCGCTCGGTCAGCTGCGCGATCGCCTGGTAGAGGGGGCGCACGTGCCGGTCCACCAGCCACTCCATGCGGGGCCCCTCGTGCTTGCCCTCTTCGTGCATCAAGCGCACGAACTCCGGGTTGCGCGCCACGAAGCGCACGTAGGCGCGGATCAGCAGGGCCAGCCGCTCGCGGTCTTCCAGCGGTCCACGGCCTCGCGCCACAGGCCCTGCTTGTCGGCGAAGTAGTACGGGATCAGGCCCAGGTTCACGCCCGCGGCGGCGGCGATGGCTCGGGTGGTGGCGCCGTCGAAGCCGCGCTCGGCGAAGGCCGCCAGGGCGGCGTCCAGGATCCTCTCCCGGGCGGGGGCGGCCTCCTCGTGGGAGGAGCGTGCGCGGTTGGCCTGGGGGGTGGTCATCGCCGGACTCTCCTTGGTCGATCGACCAAGTCCAGTTTATACACTCGACTAAGCGGCGGCGCAAGCCCGATCTCGCCGACTCGGATGGGTGACCTAGGCTCGGCGGGCGGATTGGAGGACGCCGTGGAGCCGAGGCTGACCGGACCCTGGACCCTCGAGGAGGCTCGTCGTCACCTGGACGCGGCGCAGATTCCCCTGCGTCTGGCCTGTCGGGGGCCGTCCGGATTCCCCCTGGTCGCCTCGCTCTGGTACCTCCACGAGGACGCCGCCCTCTGGTGCGCGACCCGCCCGGATGCCGCCATGGCGCGATTGCTGCGCGCGGACGGGCGTTGCGGCTTCGAGGTCGCCGCCGACGCCCCGCCCTACCGCGGTGTCCGCGGGCGGGCGCGTGCCACGCTGCTGCCCGAGCGCGGTGCCGAGATCCTGGAGCGCCTGGTGCTTCGCTACCGGGGCAGCCGCGACGACCGCCTCGGGCGCTGGCTGCTCTCGCGGGCCGACGACGAGGTGGCGATCCGCCTGGATCTCGAGCGGCTGGTCACCTGGGACTACGGCCGGCGGATGGGAGAGGGCTGAGCCACGTTCAGCGTGCGGCGCAGGTCTTCGACGCGGCGTCGGTTGACGCCCATGTCGCCGTAGCCCGTCCGAGAGGCCGAGCGCACCTGGGCGCGCCCTGACTCGGGCTCCAGCAGCAGCTCCAGATCGTCCACGAAGCCGAAGAGCGCGCTGCGGCACTCGGCCCGCACGTAGAGCGGGCTCTGCTCGACGATCCGGGTGCGGGGAAGCGCGGCCACCCGCTCCTGCAGCGCCAGCCAGCCCGCGTCCACGTCGCCGGCGAGCTCCAGGGGTTCGATGCGATGGCGCGCGTCGGCAGCCCGGCTGGAGACGCAGTTGGGGCTGGACGGGCAGGGGGCCAGGCGCCCGTCGCTCACGCCGAGACGCGGCGCAGTCCCGGCGCACGCCGCCACGCTCAACAGCGACGCGCACAAGGCGATACGGGCGCGCATCGCGTCAGCCTCGCCCGAGCGTGGGCGCCACCACGGCGAAGGTCAGTGCCGTGATCAGGGCGACGCCGATCCAGTTGAGCCAGAACCCGGCGCGGCTCATCTCCGCGATGGTCACGCGCTCGGACCCGAACACGATGGCATTGGGGGGCGTGGCCACGGGCAGCATGAAGGCGCAGCTGGCGGCCAGCGCCGCAGGCACCGCCAGCAGCAGCGGATCCATGCCCAGCCCCGGCGCCAGCGAAGCCAGGATCGGGATCAGGGTCGCCGCGGTCGCGGTGTTGCTGGTCAGCTCGGTGAGGAAGACGACACCGGTTACCACGGCCAGCACGATGGCCAGGGCGGAGAGACCCTCGAACGCGCCCACCTGGGCGCCCAGGAACTCGGCCACGCCGTTGGCCCGGATTGCGGCCGCCAGGCTGAGGCCGCCGCCGAAGAGCACCAGGATTCCCCAAGGAAGGTCCCGGGCCGCGTCCCAGTCCAGCACGAAGCGGCCCGCCCGCCAGTCGACCGGCGCTACGAAGAGCAACATGGCGGCCAGCATGGCGATGCCGGCGTCGGTCAGGCCGGCCAAGGGCCGCATGCCGGCCAGCTCCAGGGAGACGAGCAACGGTCGCGTGATCCAGAGCAGCGCCACCAGCAGGAAGACCGCCAGGGTGATGCGTTCGGCGCGCGACGGGTCGCCCAGCCGCGCCAGGGACTCGCGCACCAGGCGCGCCCCGCCCTCGATGCGCGGGATGCGGATCGGATGCAGCACCCGCGTCAACAGCAGCCAGGTCGCGGGCAGGAAGACCAGCACCAGCGGCAATGCCACGCCCATCCAGCGCACGAAGCTGACCTCGCGGCCAAGGTGCTCCTTGGTGAACGAGAGCAGGAAGAGGTTCGGCGGCGTTCCGATGGGAGTCGCCAGGCCGCCGATCGAGGCGCTGTAGGCGATGCCCAGCAGCAGGGCCAGGGCGAAGTTGCGCACCGCGCCCGCCTCGCGCTGGGGCTCGGTGGCCTGGGACTCCACCAGGTCGATCACGCTGACGGCGACCGGAAGCATCATGATGGCGGTGGCCGTGTTCGAGACCCACATGCTCAAGGCGGCCGTGACGAGCATGAAGGCGCCCACCATGCGCACCGGCCGTTCACCGGCCAGGCGCAGCGCCACCAGGGCGATGCGCCGGTGCAGGCCTGAGCGCTCCATGGCCAGGGCCACCAGGAAGCCGCCCAGGAACAGGTAGATCAGCTCGTGGGCGTAGGGCGCGGCGGTCTCGTGGATCGTGCGGGCGCCCAGCAGCGGGAGCACCACCAAGGGCAGCAGGGCGGTGGCATAGATGGGCAGGGCTTCGCTGAGCCACCACACCGCCATCCACACGGCCGTGGCGGCCGTGACGCGCCCGGCGTGACCGAAGGGAATCACCGCGCCGTCGGGGCCGATGTAGCTGGACGAGAGCGAGACATAGGTCACCAGCGCCGCGGCAGGTCCCAGGAAGAGCCCCAGCTGGCGGATGCGGATCCGGCGCGGCCGCCCGTCGGGAGCGGCTTCGCTCACTTCTGCGCTCCGGCGTCGGGGGGGGCCACGTATCCCGGACGGAAACGGCGATGGCAGGCGGCGCAGGCGTTCCGCAGCTCACCGACCCGGGCGTCGAGCTCCTCGGGGGTCAGCGTCGCGGCATCATCCGCCAGGCTGCGGGCGCGAATCTCGAGTACGGCCGCGTTCTCCCGGAACGCGCGCGCGCTGGTTCCGTCGCGCATGCCCTGGGGTGCGACGCCGGGGATCTGCGCCGCCGTGTCGGCGATGCGGCCGGCCACGGTCTCGAGCTCGCGCACCCGCCACTCGCGCTCCTGCTGGCGATTCATGGCCTTGGGGAGTCGCTCGCTGGAGAGCCGATCGAGGCCCTGCATCAGCTCGGCCAGGCGCTGCGCGTGGACGCCGTGGGTCGCCGCCGGCGGGGACGCTTGCACCTGCTCCTCGTAGCGCACCTGGGCCGGAGGCGCGCACGCGATCAGCAGGGCCGCCAGCGCTGCCGACGCTGCCGCTCGTCGCATCAGAAGGTCACCCGGAACCGCATGGTGGTCACCACGGCGTCCCGGTGCTCTCCGCGCGCACCAGGATCGATGACGTACTGCACGTCCGGCGTCACCGCCAGCCAGGGGAGGACGGCGATCCGGTAGTAGAGCTCGATGCCCGTCTCGCGGTCGAAGTCCGGATCCTCCCGGCTGCGCAGCTGATCGGAGCCGATCGCCTGGTACGCAGCCAGGCCCACCACGTCGAGGTCTCGGCCGGGCAGCGCTCCCGTGTACTGCAGCCCGGCGGACCAGAACCACTCGATCCGGTTGACGTCGCCGTCCGCCCAGCCGCCCCGGGCGAAGAGCCCCAGGCCCTGGCGCGGATCGGAGGCCTCGTGGAGCACGAGCTGGTCGAGGCTGGCGTACACGCCCAGGTGGCCGCGCTCCCGGCGATCGCTGCCGAAGACCCGCTTCTCGCGTCCGTCGAGGAATACGCCAACGCGGTAGCGGCCCGGCAGCTCGCCCGACGCCCCGGGCAGATCGACGTGCAGGGCCGCCTCCAGGTAGCCCGTCAGGCTGTCCAGGCCGTCGAAGGCCGTGTCGAAGCCCGCGCTGCGGGGAACGTTGTCGGCGTCCGCGGCCCCCAGGGCCAGCTCGATGCCGTGCGAAGGGTGGAGCAGCAGCACGGCTCCCAGCCCGTTGGGA
>CAMYOO010000027.1 GCA_947260035.1 uncultured delta proteobacterium | reverse complement strand
GACGCCCTTCCAGCCCGGGTAGTAGTCCGTGTCCGACTCGCTCCAGCGCTTGTTGTGCCAGAGGATCTTCCAGAGCTCTTCCTTCTGGGCGTACGCAAAGGAGTAGAGCGGAGCCAGCGTCTGCTTGTCCAGGTAGATGTCCTTGTGGTGGTAGGGATGATCCTCGTTCTTGGGCGTCATCCGCACCTTGATAGCCTTGCGCACCTCCCACAGGTCGTCAGCGTAGGACAGGCCGTAGGGCCCGAAGTTGTGCTCCTTGTTGAAGGGATAGGCGCGCACCTTGCTGTTGGTCGGGGAAATGATGTCCATCTCACCCAGGCACTCCCAGCTGTACTGGGGAACGATGCCGGCGAAGCTGCGCAGGTCGTCCAGGGTGAAGTCGGTCCCGGACACCGCGTCCGTGCGCTGCGCGGCCGAGATGCGGCGGACGCGGCGCATGGTGGGCAGGTACACCCAGGTGTCGTCGTTCTTGCCCGAGGCCCGGGGCTTCTCGGACTCCTTGTAGCGGTAGGTCATCAGGTTGATGCCGCGCGCGTCGAAGGGCGCGGTCACCTCGATGCCGAACGCACCCTTGCGGCGCTCCTTGCGGAACAGGTCGCCGTTCTGCTTCTCCAGCAGGTTCGGCTCCACGCGGTGCGAGAGCGAGATCCCGCGCGAGGTTCCCTCGTAGTAGAGCGGAAGCTGCTCGCCGCGGTCCCAGTAGGAGTAGAAGAAGTGGGCGAAGGTGCCGTCGCCCTCCCAGGCGTGGTCGAAGTTCCAGATGATCTTCGTGCCGGCCTGGGGATCGCCCTTGCAGTCGATCTCCTCCATGGGGAACGGCTGCCCGGCGGTGTAGTTCTCGAGGCTGTCGTCGGGCCCGACGCGCGCCTGGCCCTTGAACTGCTCGGTGGCGGCCGTGTACTCGGCGGCGGGCGGGTAGTCCTTGTAGAAGGGACCCACCTCGAGACGCATGCCTTCGTAGAAGAAGAAGTCACGGTTCGACCAGAACTCGGGCGGCAGGTACTGCTTCAGCGAGTCCAGCCGATCGAAGCCGATGACATCGCCTTCCTTGAAAGCGGGACCGGTGACGCCCGCGTCTTCCTGGGCAAGTGCGGGAACGGCAAGAGCCAGCGCAAGGACGCCAGCGACGAGAGAGGGGTGGAACCGAGACATCGTCTCCTCCTATTGACCAGCAGTGGGATCCCGACGTGGCGTTGGGCGCGCCTTCCCCCTGGGAAACCAGCACACTAGCTAAGCCAGATGCACCCAGCTTGTCAAGCAAAGCAGCGTTTCGGGACGCCACAAGGCCGCGCGCTCCGGGCGCTTCCAACCGCGAGAGCCGCCCTGTGCGAGCACCCGCGTGCTGATTCGACGGTCGGGGCCTGGAATCTATTTCACGATTCAGGAGATCCCGCTGCGGATTTGTCAGGGCGGCGGCTGCGCCGTACGGTGCCCGAGCCATGGAGACGCGACCCAGCGGTGCCCAGGCGCCGGTCCAGCCGACCTCCGCCGCCCGACCGGCGTTTCGCCTGTCCCCGCGTGCCCTGGGCCTGGTGCAGGCCGGCGTGCTGGCCCGCCTGGCGCTCGCCATGGCCTGGCGCGAGGCCTGGGGCCGTCTCGGCGACCTGTTCGTCGGTTCCCGGCGGCGCGAAGCCCGCCGCGAGGCCCGGCGGGTGCGGCAGCTGGAGCGCGTGGCGGCGGCCTTGGGACGCCTGAAGGGAGCCTTCGCCAAAGCCGGGCAGTTCGCGGCGCTCCGCTACGACGTGCTGCCCCCACAGGTGCGGACCCGCCTGGCCGAGCTCCAGGACCGGGTGCCGCCCCTGCCCGCCCGGCAGATTCGGGCCGTTGTGGAGCGGGAGCTGGGCCGGCCGCTGGAGGCGCTGTTCGCCAGCTTCGACCCAAAGCCCGTCGGGGCCGCCTCCATCGCCCAGGTACACCGCGCCACGCTCCCCGACGGCCGCGAGGTGGCGGTCAAAGTGCAGTATCCCTGGCTGGAGGCGTCCCTGGGCGCGGATCTGTTCCTGGCGCGCCTCATGGTGCGCCTGTGGACGCGAAGGCGGGGCGCCGGCGGCCCGGTGGATCGGGGGCGCCTGTTCGACGAGTTCGCCTCGGGCCTGCGCGAGGAGCTCGACTTCGCTCACGAGGCCCAGGTGGCCCGCGAAATCGCCCTCAACCTGGCCGACGAGCCGCAGATCGTGGTGCCCGCCGTGCATCCGGAGCTCTCCACACGCCGCGTGCTGACCCTGGACTACTACAGAGGCATCCGGGTCACGGATCGCGCCGGCCTGACGCGCGCCGGGATCGACCCGGCCGCCGTGCTCGAGGTTCTGGCCCGGGCCTACGCCCGCCAGGTCTTCGTGGACGGTCTCTTCCACGCGGACCCGCACCCCGGCAACCTGTTCGTCGCCGACGAGCCCGACGCCGCGAGCCAGCCGCGGGTCGTGTTCGTGGACTTCGGGCTCTCGAAGCGCCTGGATCCCGCGCTGCGGGCCGCCATGCGCCGCGGCGTCTACGCGCTGCTCCAGCGCGACGCCGCCGCCTTTCTGGCGGAGATGGATGCGATGGGCATGGTTGCCTCCGGCAGGCGCGAAAGCGTGGGCAGCGCCGTCGGCGCCATGTTCGAGCGCATCGCCGGCGAGGGGGCGCCGCTGGCGCTGGGGCCGGGACAGGTGCTGGCCCTCAAGGACGAAGCCAAGGAACTGCTGGCCTCGACCCCCGGGCTCCAGCTCCCCAACGACCTGCTGCTCTGGGCCAAGACGCTCTCGTACCTGATCGCCCTGGGCCAGGACATGGCGCCGGAGGTGGACGTGGTGCGCCTGGCGGTTCCCTACCTGCTGCGCTTCCTGGCAACGAAGGACTAGCGGCCCAGGCGCAGTCCGGTGATGCGGATGAAGCCCGTGGCGTCGCCCTGGTCGTAGGCGCCGGCGTCGTCCTCGAAGCTGGACAGGTTCTCGTCGTAGAGCGAGACCGGCGAGCGGCGACCGGTGACCTGTACTCCGCCCTTGTAGAGCCGGACCCGGGCTTCGCCGGTCACGTTCTGCTGGGTGGCGTCCACGAAGCTGCGCAGGGCGTCCATCTCCGGCGAGAACCAGAGGCCGTTGTAGATCACCTCGGCGATGCGCGGAGCCATCCTGTCGCGCTCGTGCATGACCTCGAGATCCAGGGTGATGGACTCCACGGCGCGGTGCGCCGCATGCAGCAGCGTGCCGCCCGGCGTCTCGTAGATACCGCGCGACTTCAGACCCACCATGCGGTTCTCGACCATGTCCACGCGACCGACGCCGTGGGCGCCGGCGATCTGGTTGGCCCGGTGAAGCAGGCGCGCGGGCGTGAACGTCTCGCCGTCCAGCGAAACCGGCGTGCCGGCTTCGAAGCCGACGATCACCTCGGCCGCGGCGTCGGGCGCCTCTTCGGGACTCGTGGTCATGACGAACATCGACTCGTCGGGCGCGTGCCAGGGATTCTCCAGCACGCCCCCCTCGAAGGAGATGTGCATGAGGTTCCGGTCCATGGAGTAGGGCTTCTTCACCGTGGCGCTGACCGGAATCTCGTACTTCTGCGCGTAGGCCATGCAGTCCGTGCGCGAGCGCAGGTCCCAGTCGCGCCAGGGGGCGATCACCGTCAGCTCGGGCGCCAGCGCGCGGTAGGCCAGCTCGAAGCGCACCTGGTCGTTGCCCTTTCCGGTAGCCCCGTGGGCCACGGCATCGCAGCCCGTCGCGCGGGCCACCTCGACCTGGGCCTTGGCGATGACCGGGCGCGCGAGCGCGGTGCCCAGCAGGTACGTGCCCTCGTAGACGGCCGTGGCGCGGATGGCGAAGTTGACGTAGTCGCGCGCGAACTCCTCGCGCAGGTCGCGAATCACGCATTCGACGGCGCCGCTCTCCCGTGCCTTCTCGGGAAGCCCGTCGAGCTCCTCCTCCTGGCCGACGTCGGCGCAGTAGGCCACCACTTCGCAGCCGTACTCTTCGATCAGCCAGCGCAGGATCACCGACGTGTCGAGACCACCACTGTAGGCGAGGCACACTCTCTTGACGCCGCCGCGAGTCGCCATCCCGTCCCTCCAGGCGCCCGAGGGTAGCCCTTCAGGAAGCGAGGGGGAGACGTACGGCGGTGGTCACGCCGGCCACCGGGTCGGCCACGCGGGCCACCGAACCGCCCAGCCGCTCTACCGCCGCAGCCAGGGCGGCGGGCGGCGCGTCGTCATCGGGTGCGAAGCTGGGCGCCCCGTCCGGCGCAACTTCGGTGAACGACAGCAGCACGCCCGATGCCAGGAGCTTGGCCGTCCAGGTGAAGCGGCTGCCCTCGGGAGCCGCTTCCAGCCGCTCGCGGGTGAAGCGCGTCAGCGCCGCCCCCAGCCGCTCCGAATCGCCTTTCACCTCCGGCAGGGTCGCGGGCACGCGCACATCGAGCTCGTGGCCCGCCATGCGCGCGGTCCGGGACGCGGCCTCGGCCACCTCGTGAGCCAGGGCCAGGGCGTCGCAGGCGCGCGGCTGCGGCGACACCGGCTCGGCGCCGGCCAGGGTGACCAGCTCGTCGCTCCACTTGCGGATGCGATCGGAAGCGCGGATGGCGCTCTCCACCTGGGTGCGAAAGCGTTCGGCCCGGCGCCCACCGGTCTGCTCCAGCAGCGCGTCCAGACCGTGGGCCAGATCGGCCAGGGGCTCCTGGATCTCGCGGTGGAAGGCCAGCACGCGCTCGCCCGCGGGCTCCTCGAAGAACAGGAAGACCAGGCCCACGTTTCCGCCATCGGCGTCGATGGGTGCCGCAGAAACCGCGTAGGCCCGATCGCTCTCACGCAGCCGGAAGCGCACGATCCGTTCCTCGCTGCAGACACGGGCCGTGGCGGCGAGCACGGCTTCGCGTGCACCGCCCGCAAACAGCTCCGCCAGCGGACGGCCGCGCACCTCGCCCTCCGGCGCGTCGAAGCACTCGGCAAAGGCGGGGTTCACGTAGACCGCGCGCCCGTCGGGGTCGGCGATGGCCACCGGCGCGGGCAGATAGGGCAGCAGCGAACGGCTCTCGGCGCTCACCCGGGACACTCCACCACGCCCGCCTCGAGCAGGCCCGAGAGCGCACGCAGCGTATCGAAGGGGTCGAGCCCCGACAGCGAGATCAGATCGTTCACACTCGTACTTCCGTCCACCAGAGAGAGCAAGAACCCCGTCGTAGCCGGGAGGTTGAAGCTCAGCAGAGCCTCCCCGCTGACCCGCACGTGGGGCACCGCCTCCAGCCCGCCCACGCGCTCCCGGTAGCGATCCAGGAGCTTGCTTCGCACCATTTCGAGATAGCTTTCCACCTCCAGGGCATCGGCGTCTCGCCGCAGCAGGGTCTCGAAAAGCTCCAGCGCCGCCTCCAGGTTGCCCGCTCGCATCAACCCCAGGGCATCCTCCGCCAGGTCCGGACCGCGCTCGGCGCGCCGGCCGGGGGAGCCTTCGCCCTCCGAGTCGATGCTTTCGAGGTAGTCGCGCGCCTCACCGTTCTCGGGGTCGAGGAAGAGCACCTCGCTCCAGCACCGCTCCGCCTCGGAAGCGTTGCCCTCGCCGTAGTGGTCCAGACCCTCCTGCAGGAGCCGCGCGACCTGCTGTGAGCGGGATTCTTCCATCGCCTCCGCTCAGTCCTTGGTCTGGATCTCGTAGAGCTCGTGGTCCTCGATGATCCGCTCGATCTCGTCCTGGGAAAGGGTTCCGGTTGCGTTGACCGTGATCGACTGCTCCTTGCCGGTGGCCAGGTCCGTGGCCGAAACGCTCACGATTCCGTTGGCGTCGATGTCGAAGCACACCTCGACCTCGGGCTCGCCCTGGGCCGCCTTGCGGATGCCCGACAGTACGAACTCGCCCAGCAGGTCGTTCTCCGCGGCCGCCTCGCTCTCGCCCTGAAGGACCCGGATCTTCACCGCCGTCTGGTTGTCTCGCGTGGTGGTGAAGGTGTGGGTCTTGCGGACGGGAACGGTCGTGTTGCGCTCGATGAGCTTGGCGAAATGGCCGCCCACGGTGGCAATGCCCAGCGAGAGCGGGGTGACGTCCAGCAGCAGCAGCTTCTTGTCGTCGGATACCAGCGCCTCGCCCTGCAACGCGGCGCCCACGGCCACCACTTCGTCCGGGTTCACGCCCTTGTGGGGCGCTTTGCCGAAGAACTGGCCCACCGCCTTCTGGATCAGCGGCATGCGGGTCTGCCCCCCGACCAGGATCACGCGCTCCACGTCGCCGGGCTGAAGCCCGGCGTCGGTCACGCACGCCTCGGCCGTCTTGATGGTCTGGTTCACCAGGCCGTGCACCAGTGCCTCCAGGGCGGCGCGATCCATCTCCAGCTGCAGGTGCCGCGGCCCCGAGTCGTCACTGGCGATGAAGGGCAGGCTGATCTCGGTGCTCTCGCGTTCGGAGAGATCGCACTTGGCCTTCTCCGCCGCATCCTTCAGGCGCTGGAGCGCCATGGGATCGTTGCGCAGGTCGATGCCCTCGTTCTCGTGGAACCGCTCCAGCAGGTGGGCCACGATCATCCGGTCGAAGTCCTCGCCGCCCAGGAAGGTGTTCCCGGCCGTGGCCAGGACTTCGATCACTCCGTCGCTCATGTCGAGGATCGAGATGTCGAAGGTGCCGCCCCCCAGGTCGTAGATGGCCACCTTCTCCTCGCCCCGATGGCCGGCGCCGTAGGACATGGCCGCGGCGGTGGGCTCGTTCACGATGCGCAGCACCTCGAGCCCCGCGATCTTGCCGGCGTCCTTGGTGCACTGGCGCTGGGGATCGTTGAAGTACGCGGGCACCGTAATCACCGCCTCGGAGACGGGCTCGCCCACGTACTCCTCGGCTACCCGCTTCATCTCGCGCAGGATGATCCCGGCGATCTCCGGGCAGGTGAAGGTCTTTCCCGCGATCTTGATGCGCGGATCGTCGTTGGCGCCGCGCAGGATCTCGTAGGGACACAGGTCGATGGCTTTCTGCACCTCGGGGGCATCGAAACGCCGCCCGATCAGGCGCTTCGAGGCGTGCACCGTGTTGCGAGAGTTGGTCACGGCCTGGCGCTTGGCCAGGTGCCCGACCAGACGCTTGCCGTCCGGCGAGATCGCGAACATGGACGGGGTGGTCCGATAGCCCCCCGCGTTCGGGATCACCGTCGGTTGCCCGTTCTCGATCACGGACACGCAGCTGTTGGTCGTGCCGAGGTCGATTCCGATTACGCGACTCATCCTGTTCCTCCCCTGCCACCCGTAGGTGGTGTCCTCACAACGACTTCAGCGCCGTCTTCGCCTCGAGATCCTTGGGATCGAGGCGGACGGCGAGTTTGAGCTCACGCCGGGCGTTGGCCTTGAGGCCGGCGGCCTGGTAGATCTGACCCAGCGTGCGGTGGTACTCGGCCTTTTCGGGATCGGCCTCGCACGCGCGCATGGCGTACTCCTTGGCCTTGCGCAGGTCGTCCGCGACCAGCCACGCCAGCTTCGCGGCGATGTGGTTGGCCAGCGGGTCGTAGGGCCGGAAGTGGAGCGCCTCTTCGTAGATGCGCAGAGCGTCGGAGCGATCCTTGAAGCTGAAGGCGTTGTCGGCTTCCTTCATCAACGCCTCGAAGCGGACCGCGTGGGCACGGGGCTGCACCTCACCGAAACGCTCGCGATAGATGGCGTTGGTCGGATCGAACGCGATCGCCAGACGCAGGCTGCCCGTAGCCTCGAGCCAGCGCTCCTCGGCCACCGCGGCCATCGCCGACTCGAAGAAGCCCTTGGCCTTGGCCTTCCGCTGCGCCATGAGCCGGCCCAGGCGGCTGAAGGGAGACAGGGGCCGGCGCCGGGGCTTGCGGGCGCGGCGGGCCTGGCCGGCGGCGGCGGGGGTCGCCTCTTCGGCGGTATCGGCGGCTTCGGCGGTATCGGCGGTATCGGCTCCCAGGGAGCGCTCGATCTCGGCGCGCACGGTGGGGTCGGAGAGCAGCTCGTAGGCCTCGACGATCTTGCGGAAGACCCGCTCGATCATCGGCTGGAACGGCCCGATCTCGCGCCGGAAGTAGCGATCCGGGTGGAACTCCTTGGACAGCCCGAAGTAAGCGCGCTTGATCGCGCGGGTGTCGGCATCCCCGGGCACGCTCAGGATCTCGTGGTAGGGCCGCTCCAGACGCGAAGCGAAGGCCAAGATCTCCTTCTGCTGCTCCGTCGAGATGTCCAGCTCCGGGTCGATCGCCGGTGCTTCATCCTCGTGCGCCGGCTCCGGGCGGCTCGGCGGCGGGGGCACGGCGGCGCCGTTGGAGGGCTCCTTCACCGGCGGCCCGGCAACGCTGACGAGCACGACGCCCTCGCGCGTCCAGAGCCGCAGGCATTCGTCCACCTGCTTCTCCGGAAGCCCCGTGAGCTGGCTCAGTAGCGCCTGGGACGTGTGGCCGTCGATCCGCGAGAGCAGGAAGCCTTCCTCGGGCGAGAGGTCGAGCGCGGTGGGGTCGCAGTCGGGAGCCAGCCGCGGCACCCGCTCTGCTTTCCGACCCGCTGCCCCAGACCCCGAAGACATAAACCGTCCCCCACGCCCCACCCGATGCGGAAGGGGCTGCCACGGCTACATCGGCAGGTCCAGCGCAGAAGCTGAGGCGGAGTCAGGGTTATAGCCACATGCCCCCCGGGGGGAGCGAGCTCGGAGGCGGTGCCGAGCGGGGTGCCCTCTGCTCCGGGCCTTGGGGGTCTCACGGCCATCCTTAGGCGGCCGAGCCCCTCCGCTCGCCTGCGGCTCGCTGCGCGCCCTCGCCCAACTCCGGAGATCGCGCGTAGATGGGTGCCTCGGGCTTGCGTGCCATAGGCTCGGGTGGTCAGATGCGAGCGGATAGGGCTACGCGCTGGTCTCTTCGCGGGGCTCCTGGGCACCGCGCAGAGGCGGGACCTGAGCCCTGACCGAGTCGCTGAGGCGCCGGAGCCCGGGGCCCGCAAGCGCGGCCCGCCGGGTCCGTATCCAGACCCGAGGCGGCTGCCGCGCGCGCAGCGAGCCGTAGGCGAGCGGAGGGGCTCGGCCGCCTAAGAATTGCTGCCTCGAGCCGCCGACCGGTCTCTCTACGGAGCCAGCAGCCGCTCCAAGATCGCCTTCTGGGCGTGGAGGCGGTTTTCCGCCTGGTCGAGCACGATGCTGCGCGGGCCGTCCAGGACTCCGTCGCTGATCTCCTCGCCCCGATGCGCCGGCAGGCAGTGCAGGATCCAGGCGTCCGGGGCCTCGCGGAGCAGGTCGGCGTTGATCTGGTAGCCGGCGAAGATGGTGCGCCGCTCGTCGGCCTCCGCTTCCTGGCCCATGCTGGCCCACACATCGGTGTAGACGAAGCCCGCACCGCGTACGGCCTCGCGCGGGTCTTCGCTCCAGAGCAGCCGCGCACCGCTGCGCCGCGCCAGCTCCTCGGCGCGGGCGAAGACGGCGGCGTCGGGCCGGTGACTGCGCGGCGTCGCCACGCGCAGCTCGAATCCCAGCACCCCCGCGGCCAGCAGCAGCGAGTTGGCCACGTTGTTTCCATCGCCCACGTAGGCCAGGACCGCGCGGTCCAGGTCCTGGCGCTCGCTCACGGTGAGCAGATCGGCCATGGCCTGACACGGGTGGAGCCGGTCCGTCAGGCCGTTGATCACCGCGATCGAGCCTTCCCGCGCCAGCTCTTCGACCATCTCGTGGCTGAAGGTGCGCGCCACCAGGCCATCCACCCAGCGCGACAGGTTGCGCGCCACGTCGCCGGCGGTCTCGCGCGTGCCGATGCCCACCTGCTCCGGGCGCAGCAGGATGGCGTGGCCGCCCAGCTGGGTCATGCCGGCCTCGAAGGTGACGTGGGTGCGCAGAGAGGGCTTCTCGAAGTACATGGCCAGCGTGCGCCCGCGCAACGTGGGCGGGCGTTCGCCCCGCTTGGACAGGTCCTTGAGCTCCGCGGCGCGGGCGAGCAGCGCGCGAAGCTCGTCGGCAGACCAGTCGGCGACGGTGAGGAAGTCCTTGGGCACCGACTTCACCTCGCGATCAGGGTTCCGACGCCACGTTCGGTGAAGATCTCGAGCAGGATGGCGTGCCGGATCCGGCCGTCGATGATGTGAACGCGCTCGACGCCGGCCTCGGCCGCGAGGATGCAGCATTCCAGCTTCGGGATCATCCCCTCGCGCACGGTGCCCTCGGCGATGAGCTTGCGCGCATCGTCGGCCGAGAGCTGGCGCACCAGCTTGCGGTCCGCGTCCTTGACGCCTTCCACGTCGGTCAGCATCAGCAGCTTGGCCGCGCCCAGCGCCGCCGCGATGGCTCCGGCGGCCTCGTCGGCATTGACGTTGTGGGATACGCCATCCTCGTCCACGCCCACCGGCGCGATAATCGGGATGTACCCTGCTTCCGCCGCAGCCAGGACCGGACCCGGATCCACCGCCACCACCTCGCCGACCCGGCCGATATCCTGGCCGCCTGCGCTCTTGCGGCGCACCCGGAGCATGCCCGCGTCGCGCCCCGAGAGCCCGACGCCGATGCCGCCGCCGCGGTTCACCAGCTGCACGATGTCGGGGTTTACCTTGCCCCCGAGCACCATCTCGACGACCTCCATGGTCTCGTCGTCGGTGACCCGCAGGCCCTCTACGTAGCTGGAGCTCTTGCCCAGGCGCTCCAGGGTGGCCCCGATCTGCGGACCGCCTCCATGCACCACCACCGGACGGACGCCGATGTACTTGAGCAACACCAGATCCACGGCCACCTGGGCGCGCAGCTCGTCGTCGATCATGGCATGGCCGCCGTACTTGATGACGAAGGTGCTGTCCCGGAAGCGCCGGATGTAGGGCAGCGCTTCCACCAGGACGGCGGCCTTTTCGATCAGGGTCTGCACGGTTTCAGCTGCGGGCCTCGCGTCGCGCCCGCGCCACCTCCTCGATGCTTTCCACGAGGCTACGGTACAGGAGCACGTTGCGCACGGTGGCCGAGAGCGCTGCCGTCAGGACTTCGCCGACCCGGGGTGACGTGCGCGCAGGCGGCGCCAGGAAGGCGCGGAACACGCCCAGCGTCGCTCCCCGGAAACGCATGGGCAGACACAAGAACGGCCCGGCCTCTCCCGAGGCCGGCGTGTCCACCTCAGGATCGAAGCGGGGGTCCGTGGTGGGATCGTCGGTGGCCACCGGCCGCCCCGTCTCGAGCACGGTGCCGGTCAACCCCCGGACCAGGGGCAGGCGCTCGCGATCAGCGCTCTCGTCCCCACTCCAAACGCCCTCGCACACCAGCTCGCCTCCGTCGGCGGCGCGCAGGTGCAGCGACGCACAGCGGGCCCCGAGGCCCTCCCCCACCGCGCTCAGCGCGCCGGACAACACGCGCACCGGCTCCACCTCGGCCACGATCGCCTCGCATACGGCCCGCGCGATCTCGCCCTCCTCGGATCCGCCGCCGGACTCCAGCGGCAACGTGGTGGCCTCGGGCGCGCTGGTGCCGGGGCCCAGCACCGGAACCGGCTGGGATACCTGGAGCAAGGAGGCCGCCTGCTCGGCCAGCACCCGCAGCAGGGCCAGATCCTCGGCCCGCAGCGCGCTCCCGTCGCTGGCATCCGTGGCGCAGAGCACGCCGAGCGCGCGATCCCCCGCCACGATCGGGGCAACGGCAAAGCTGTTGGAAGCGTAGCGTTCGCCGGTCTGCCGTTCCGCGAAGCGCGCGTCCTCGGACAGCTCGGTCACCAGCAACGGTTCGCTGCGGGCCAGGGCCAGTCCCGCGACGCCTTCGCCCACGGCAACGGCCTCGAACTGCTCTAGGGCCAGCTTGCGGCCCGTGGCGGCGGCAACCCGCAGCTCGGAGCCGGTCTCGTCCAGGAGCATCAGCGAGGTTTTCTCCGCGCCCAGCAGCTCGGCGGCCGCCTGGGTCAGCGCAGCGTAGAGCTCGTCCCGCGCACTCTCGCCGCCCCGTGCGATGGAGACCAGCCGCGCCGCGGCCTGCTGGAGCAGCACCAGGCGTTCGCGCAGCGCGTCGGAGGTGGCGGCATGGTCGTGACCGTCCAGCGCGCGCCGCACGGCGAGCACCAGCTCCTCCTCGTGAAGCGGCTTGGCCAGGTAATCGGCCGCACCCTGGCGCAGCGCATCCAGCACGTAGGTCTGGTCCTGATGGGCGGACAGCATGATGACGGGCAGGTGCGGCCGCAGCTCGCGCAGCCGACGCAGGACCTCGATCCCGTCCATCCCGGGCAGCCGAACGTCGAGCACCACCGCGCCGATGCTCGGCTCCTCGGACATCTCCAGCGCCTCGCTGCCGTCTGCGGCCAGCAGGCACTCGAGCCCCGCGTCCGTCAGCGTCTCCTGGATCGCCTCGCGGAAGAACCGCTCGTCGTCCACCACGAGCACGCGACGAAAGCGCCCTTGCATTCCCCCTCCTTGCCGGCCGGTCAGAGAATGAACCGGGAGAGGTCTTCGTCCTCCACCAGTCCGCCCAGCCGTTCGCGCACCTGCGCCTCGTCCACCACCAGACGCGTGCCCGCAAGATCCGGTGCGTCGAAGCTCACATCCTCCAGGAGCTTCTCCATCACCGTATAGAGTCTACGCGCACCGATGTCGTCGGTGCGCTCGTTTACGTTGGCCGAGATCTCCGCGATCGCCTGGATTCCGTCGTCCTTGAACTCGACCTCGACCCCCTCGGTGGCCAGAAGCGCCGTGTACTGACGCACCAGCGAGTTGCGCGGCTCCGAGAGGATGCGCACGAAGTCGTCCCGGGTCAGGCTGGAGAGCTCCACGCGGATCGGAAAGCGGCCCTGCAGCTCGGGAATCAGGTCCGAGGGTTTGGCCACGTGGAAGGCGCCCGCTGCCACGAACAGGATGTGGTCCGTGCGCACGGGACCGTGCTTGGTCTGCACCGTGGAGCCCTCGACGATGGGGAGCAGATCGCGCTGAACGCCCTCCCGGGACACATCGGGCCCCTGACGCCCGCTCTGGGCGCCCGCCGCAACCTTGTCGATCTCGTCCAGGAACACGATGCCCGACTGCTCCACGCGCTGCACGGCCAGCTCGCGCACCCCGTCCATGTCCACCAGGCGCCCGGCTTCCTCGGCAGCGAAGGCCTCTCGCGCCGCCGGAACCTTCATGCTCCGCCGGCGGGTCTTCTGGGGGAAGATGTTGCCCAGCATGTCCTTCATCTGGACGCCCAGCTCTTCGACGCCCTGGGGGGTGAAGATCGACAGGTTGGGCGTGGCGCCGTCCGCCACCTCCACATCGATGTCGCGCTCGTCCAGCTCACCCCGGCGCAGCATGCCGCGCAGACGCTCGCGGGTCTCGCCGCCCTCAGGTGCCTGCTGGATGCCGGTGCTGGACGAGGGGTGGGGCAGCAGCGCGTCGAGGATGCGCTCCTCGGCCCGCTCCTCGGCCTTGGCTTGAACCCCGCGCTTCTCCTCTTCGGCCACCAGGTTGATGGCCAGGTCCGTCAGGTCGCGAACGATGGACTCCACGTCGCGGCCCACGTAGCCCACCTCGGTGAACTTGGAGGCCTCGACCTTGATGAAGGGCGCCTGCGCCAGGCGGGCCAGACGTCGCGCGATCTCGGTCTTTCCCACGCCGGTGGGCCCGATCATGATGATGTTCTTGGGCGCGATCTCGTCGCGCAGGTCCTCGGGCACCTGCTGGCGACGCCAACGGTTGCGCAGGGCGATGGCCACGGCGCGCTTGGCGTCCCCTTGCCCGACGATGTAGCGGTCGAGCTCGGAGACGATCTCGCGAGGAGTGAAGCTGTGCAGGTCGCTCATGGAAGGGTCACCACGCTGATCTCTTCATTGGTGTAGATGCAGATCCCGGCGGCGATGCGCAAGGCCTCGCGCGCCACGGTCTCGGCATCCAGCTCCGTGTGGCTGGCCAGGGCCCGCGCCGCGGCCAGGGCATAGGAGCCCCCGGAGCCGATGGCCACGATTCCGTCGTCGGGCTCGATCACGTCGCCGTTGCCGGACACCACCAGTACGCACTCCGGATCCCCCACCAGCAGCAGCGCCTCCAGGCGCCGCAGGGCACGATCGGTGCGCCACTCGCGGGCCAGCTCCACGGCGGCCCGGCGCACGCCTGCGGGGTGGGCTTCCAGCTTGGACTCCAGACGCTCGGTCAGCGCCAGGGCGTCCGCCGCGCCACCCGCAAAGCCCACCAGAGCCCGGTCCCCGGCCGCACTGCGCACCTTGCGCGCCTGGTGCTTCATCACGACGTCACCCACGGTGACCTGGCCGTCGGAGGCCATGGCGATGCACCCGTCGCGTTGGACGGCGATCACGGTGGTGGCATGCAGATCGCGAATCATCCCTTCCCCTTTGCGCGCGGATGGGCCCGGTCGTAGACCTCGAGCAGGCGCTCCGCGGAGACCGCAGTGTACTTCTGGGTCGTCGAAAGGCTGGCGTGACCCAGGAGCTCCTGGATCTCGCGCAGGTCCGCCCCCATATCGAGCAGATGGGTGGCGTAGCTGTGACGCAGGCGGTGGGGATGCACCGGCTCGGCCAACCCCGCCGCCCGTGCCCGGCGGGCCAGCACGCGGCGCACGTCCCGAGGGCCGAGCCGCCGCGCAGGCCCCTTGCGCCCGCGCCGCAGCGAGGTGAACAGCGGCTCGCCCAGTACGCCGGGCCGCTCGCGCAGCGCCAGGTAGTCGCGCAGGGCCTGGCGCGCCTCGGCCGGGAGCGGCACCACGCGCTCCTTGCCGCCCTTGCCCCAGACCCTCACGTCCCCGCGCGTGGCGTCCAGGTCGCGCACGTCCAGGGCCGAGAGCTCGCCCACCCGCAGCCCGCTGCCGTAGAGCACCTCCACCAGGGCGCGATCGCGCAGGGTGACCTCGTCGTCCGCGGGCGCCGCGGCCTCGACCAGGGTCTCGCAGTCGTCCACGGCCAGGGGCTTGGGAAGCCGGCGCGGCACGCGCGGCGACGGGATTCCCGCTGTGGGATCGGAGGCGCAGTCGCCCTCGCGCACGCGTTGCCGGAAGAAGGAGCGCAGCGCCGCCAGCTTGCGGCCGGAGGTGGAAGGATGAACCCGGCCATGGAGATCGGCCAGGAAGGCGAAGACCCGCTCCGGCGTCACCTGGCCGGGGCGCGCCCCCTCGCCCAGGAAGGCGGCGAACTGCCGCACATCGGCCAGGTAGGCCCGGCGCGTGTTCTCCGCCAGGTTGCGCTCGGCGCGCAGCCACACGTCGAAGGATCGCAGCGCCGCTTCGAAGCTCACGCCACGTCCTCGTCCCAGGCCGGCCGCCAGGCCTCCAGCGCATCCAGCGCGCGAGCCGCCAGCCGCTCGTGCTTCTCACGCTTGCGGAGGCGGCGGCCTTCGCTCTCCAGCGGCGGGAAGAGCCCGTAGGTGATGTTGCTGGGCTGGAAGCGTTCCGGGTCGCCCGCCGTCAGGTGGCGCATCAACGCGCCGTGGGCGGTGTGCGGATCCGGCAGCAGGGGCGGCCTCCCGTGCAGCGCACGCGCTGCGTGCACGCCGGCCAGCAGGCCCAGGGCCGCGGACTCCACGTAGCCCTCGACGCCCGCCATCTGGCCGGCCAGGCGCAGGCCGGGACGGCAAGCCACCTCGAGGCTGGGCGTGAGGCGCCGGGGCGCATTGACGTAGGTGTTGCGGTGCACGGACCCGAAGCGCGCGAAGACCGCCTTGGACAGGCCGGGAAGCGCGCCGAACACACGCCGCTGCTCGCCCACCCGAAGCTTGGTCTGGAAGCCCACCAGGTTGTAGAGCACGCCTTCGCGATCCTCGCGGCGAAGCTGCACCACCGCGTGGGGGCGCCGGCCGGTCCGAGGATCGATCAATCCGACGGGCTTGAGCGGTCCGTACGCCAGGGTGTCCGGACCGCGGCGGGCCATCTCCTCGACGGGCAGGCAGCCTTCGAAGTAGAGCGCCGCCTCGAACGCGTGCAGCGGGACGGTTTCCGCCGCGACCAGTGCAGCCACGAAGGCCCGGTACTCCTCCTCGGAGAGCGGCAGATTCAGGTAGTCGCCCGGCCCGTCCTCCCAGCGCGAGGCCGAGAAGGCCACGGTGGGATCGATGGAGTCGCCGTATACCGTGGGCGCGATGGCGTCGTAGAAGTAGAGGTGCTCGTCGCCCAGCAGCTCCTGGAGCGCGCGCGTGAGCTCCGCCGAGGTGAGCGGCCCAGTGGCCAGGATCGCCTGGGGCGCCGACGGGATCTCACGGACGGGCTCGCGGCACAGCTCGATCCGCGGGTGCGTCTCGATGCGCTCGGTGATCTCCGCGGAGAAGGCCTGCCGGTCCACGGCCAGGGCGCGGCCCGCCGGAACCCGGTTCGCGTCCGCCGCCTGCAGAATCAACGACCCGAGGCGGCGCATCTCCTCCTTGAGGAGGCCCACCGCGTTGCCGAAGCGATCGGCGCGCAGGCTGTTGCTACACACCAGCTCGGCCAGGGCGTCCCCGGTATGGGCGGGCGAGCGCCGCTCGGGGCGCATCTCGAAGAGCGTCACGTCCACGCCGCGCCGGGCCGCCTGCCAGGCGGCCTCGCAGCCGGCCAGGCCGCCACCAACCACGACCAGCCTGTCGTCACGCGCTCCGGGCCCGGCTATGGCCATCATCCCCCCAGGGTGAGGCGGTCAGGATAGCCCAGGGGGCCGACGCGCTCGGAGACGCCCGTCCCGGTCGCGGGTCACCCGGCCGGCCAGCTCCAGCTGCACCAGATCGGCCGCCAGCTCGCCCGGGCTACGGCCCAGGCGCCGCGCCAGCTGGTCCGGCGTAGCCGGCTCCTCCAGCAGCACCCGCAGCAGACCGCGCTGGCCGGGCGACTCGACCCCGGCCAGCGGATCGACGCGCACGTAGGCCGGCGGCGGAAGCCCCAGCGCCGAGAGCACGTCGTCCACGTCGAGGCATACCTGAACGCCGTCGCGCAGCAACCGATTGGAGCCGCTGCACATGGGAGAGGTCACCGAGCCGGGCACGGCCAACACGGCCAGCCCCTGATCCCGGGCGTGGCCCACGCTGATCAGCGACCCGCTGCGCTCGCGCGCCTCCACCACCACCAGGGCCGACGCCAGACCGCTGATCAGGCGGTTGCGCAGCGGGAAGTGGAAGCGGCGCGGCTCGGCGCCGGGAGGCAGCTCGCTCACCACCGCCCCGCGTCGGGTCAGGGCATCGCGCAGCTCAGCGTGCTCCGGCGGGTAGAGAATGTCGGGGCCGCAGGCCAGCACGCCGACGCTGAGGCCGTCTACCGACAGCGCGCCGCGGTGAGCGGCGGCGTCGATGCCCCGCGCCAGCCCGGACACCACCGAGAAGCCCAGCCGCGCCAGGTCCGCGCCCAGCCGGCCGGCGACCTCGCGCCCCGCTCCAGAGCAGGCGCGGGCGCCGACTACGGCCACCGAGGGCGCGCTCAGAGCGCTGGGGTCGCCGCGCACCAGGAGCAGCGGCGCGGGGTCTTCCAGGCGGGCCAGTCGCGCCGGGTAGAGGGGTGACCCGAGTGGCAACCCCGCAACCCCGCCGCGGGCCAGGGCCGCGACCCGGCGCTCCAGATCGCCCTCGTCGGGAACTGGATCGCCGGGGAAGGTGGCGGCGAGCATCCGTGCCGCCGCGCGCGGACAGCCGTCGGCCGCGTCCAGGGCGCGGCGCGCGTGGACCGGACGCAGCGCCCCCACGGCCTGGAGCGCCAACCAGTCGCGCAGGCGTGTGCGTGCGCACGGCGATGAATCTCGCGGATCGAGGAGCGTGTGCTGGGACACCGAGGCCTTCGGGGACCGGCGGACGCAGGTCAGGCTAGCGGTGCGTGTGAGAGGAGTCCGCGTGAACGCGGGTACGCGCCCCCGCGCAGGGGTGTACCTCTGCGCGGGCAGGCAGGAGCGTCCCTCGCTGCCGAATGCAGGCTTGCGCCCGGGCTACTCCAGCTCGATCGACGTGGCGCGGACGCGGTCGCCGATATTGATAGCGGTGCTGGAGTGGTGGATCACGGCCGCCGAGCTGCTCGGGAAAGCCACGACCACCACCACACGCCCGACCACGTGCGCCGGGACGTAGACGTCCTCGCTGCGAGCCCGGTCGCGCCGCTCGCCGCGCGGGCGGTAGATCTCCAGCACGTTGCCTACCTCGACGCCCGCGTCGCTGCCGGTATCGAGGAAGACCATGTCGTCACCGCCGCTGGTCACGCGGTTGTCCGGCATGAACGCAATCTGGCCGTCCAGCTCTTCGGGTGCGGCGCGCAGCTCGATCTCGAGCGGCAGCAGCTCGCGGGGCAGCAGGCGATCGCCCTTCTGCATCTCGGAGAACGACATCTTGATCAGGGCGTCGGAGGTCTCGTCGTGGACCTCCGTCACCTCGACCCAACCCATCAGCTGCACGTGCCAGCCGAGGAAGCGGCCGTTGCCCGGATCGTTGACGCGCTCGCGAGTGCGGAAGATGATGAACTGCTCGCCCGGCTCGACCTCGCCGGCGCCGAGGCCGACCTGGACGCGATCCATGGTGCCGAACCAGGTGCGGTCGCCCTCGCGGGAGTCCACGATGCTGGCGGCGCCCTCGACGTGCTGATCCGAAACCAGCCCGATGCCGCCGCGGGCCGAGTAGCGGAACATCGGCGGCTTGGGAATCTCCGCGCCCTCGGGCAGGGCGTCGTAGGCCACCTCGCCCATGTCCGCCGCCGGGCTGCCGGCCAGCAGCTCGTCGGCCTCAGCCGGGGTGACGCGCCGGATCTCGGTAGGCGAGATCCACAGGCGGTCGCCCGGAATGATCAGGTGCGGATTCTCCAGCGCCGCATTCTCCTGCCAGATCGACGGCCAGACCCAGGGCGTACCCAGGTAGGCATCGGAGATGTCCCAGAGGGTGTCACCGGAAGCCACCGTGTGCAGGCGACCCGGGCTGCCCTGGGCGTCGTGGCCCACGGGCCCGAGGTTCACCACGTGCTTCGGCTTCGGCGCGGGCGTCTCGGCGGCGGCGGGCTCGGCTGCGGCCGCATCGGCGGCGGCCTCTGCCGTGCCGGGCAAGTCGCCGACGTCTTCAGCCGCAGGCGCTTGGCCTTCAGCCGCAGGCGCCTGCGCCGCCGCTTCCGCAGAAGCCGTAGCTTCCGCCGCTGCCGCGGGCGCAGCTTCGGGCGCGGCCATCTCGGCCGGCTCCGCAACCGCCTCAGTGGCGGCAACAGGCTGCGCGGTGGTGGCATCGGCTGCGGGCTCGGCCGATACCGTGCCGGCCAGACCCAGTGCCAGGATCGTCGTGAGAGCGCGGGTGAACGGGCTCATCGATTCCCTCCCAAACGAGCGTTCGCCGCTCCCGGTGCAGGCCGATCCCCATCTTCTCGATGACACGGATCGCCCCGTCGCCGGCGGTTCGGCGTTTCCCGCGTATCGGTCGGTCGCGGGTTTCTCTTGAAAGGCGAAGGGATGCGAGTGCGAACAGAATTCGCCCCCGCGGGGAAACACGGTCGGGCTGAGCCGGCCTAGCTGCCTTCGGGCAGGCGGGCGTAGAGCGTCTGCATCTCAGCCAGCCAGGTGGGGTCGTCGGGCTCGCGGCCGGTGTTGGCCCGGTAGGACGCCTTGATCTGCTCCAGGTCGGCGAAGGCCCGATCCAGGGCGGCGCGGGCCTGCTGCTGCTGGCCGGCCGCCTCGTAGGCCAGGGCCAGGTGATGGCGGACCACGGCCAGGTTGATGTCGTCCGGACGGAACTGACCCTCGGCCTCCTTCAGGTAGCCGATGGCCGCCGTGGGAATGCCCTTCTTGTAGAGCACCCACCCCAGCGTGTCGGCGGCGTGGCCGTTGTCGGGCATCGCGGCCTTGGCCTCCTGGGCCAGGTCCAAGGCGCGGTCCAGGTTCTCGCCCGACTCCGCCAGGATGTAAGCCAGGTTGTTCTTCGCGGCGGCCAGGCTGGGATCGATCTGGATGGCCTTCTCGTACGTCTCCCGGGCCTTGTCCAGATCGCCGTAGGCTTCGTACAGCGAGCCCAGCACGAGCTGCAGCCCGGCCGAGTCGGGCCGGGTCTCGGCCGCCTTCTCGTAGGTGGCCAGGACTTCTTCCCGACGCCCCGTGTAGGCCAGGTACTGGGCCAGGCTCTGGTAGGGCTTGAGGTTGTTGGGATCCAGATCGATGGAGCGGCGGAAGCTGGCCTCGGCCTCGGCCCCGCGGCCCGTGAGCACTTGCGCCATGCCCTGAAGGTGGACGAGACGCGCGTCACTCGGCTCGGCCGCCACCGCCTTGTCGATGCGCTCCACCGACTCCGGGATGCGACCCTCCTTGCGGTCCAGCTGGAGCAGCGCCTCCAGGATGTCGGAATTGTTCGGCATGGCGGCGTCGGCGCGCACGAAGAACTCGCGCGCCTTGGCAGCGTCGCCCTTGAAACGCCACACCCGGCCCTGGGCGTACCATGTCTCGCCGGTCTGGTCTTCGTCCGCGATCGCCTGGAGCTCGGACAGCGCGTCGTCCATCCTGCGCTCGCGCACCAGCGCCTGGGCGACCAGCAGCCGCGTCTGCACGTCGCCCGCACGACGTGCCAGTACCCGGCGTCCCTGCTCCACCGCCAGCTCGTTCTCGCCGGTCATGGCGTGGATCCGCGCGAGGACCTTGCGCGCCTCGACCAGCTGGCTGTCGATCTCCAGGGCGCGCGTAATCTCGGCTCGGGCACCGTTCAGGTCGCGCTGCAGGAACAGCGCGGAGCCGAGCAGGTAGTGCGCCTCGGCCCAGTCGGGCTTCAGGTCGATGGCCCGGCGCAGATCGGTGACCGCGTTCTCGGGGCTGCCGTCGGCCAGCTCCACCTTGGCGCGCACGAAGAGCGCCTCCGGAGCGGCGGGGTCCTTGGAGAGCACCGCCTCC
>CAMYOO010000026.1:22755-28848 GCA_947260035.1 uncultured delta proteobacterium | reverse complement strand
CTGATCACGCCCATCGCGATGGACAAGGAGCTTCGCTTCGCCATCCGAGAAGGCGGCCGCACCGTGGGTGCCGGCGTCGTCAGCGACATCCTCGAATAGCCACCGGGATCGCCGGGAAAAGGAACCACCCATGGCGGAAGTAAACGCCCAGAAGATCCGAATCCGGATGAAGGCCTACGATTTCAAGCTGCTCGACCAGAGCGCAGGCGAGATCGTGGATACCGCCGTTCGGACGGGCGCGCGGGTGGCGGGACCGATTCCGCTCCCGACCGTGATCAACAAGTACACGGTCCTGCGGGGGCCTCACATCGACAAGAAGTCGCGCGAGCAGTTCGAGACGCGCACCCACAAGCGCCTGATCGACATCCTCGATCCGACGCCGCAGACCGTGGATGCATTGATGAAGCTCGAGCTGGCCGCCGGCGTGGACGTGGAGATCAAACTCTAGCCATGGCTTCCGTGGACGTCATCAGCGTGGACAACCAGAAGAAGGGCAAGGTGGATCTGCCCGCCTCGGTCTTTGAGGTGGCGATCAAGCCCCACCTGCATCACGCCGAGGTGCGCCGGCAGCTGGCCGGGCGCCATCGTGGGACGCACTCCACCAAGAACCGGGCCGCGGTGTCCGGTGGAGGTTCCAAGCCGTGGCGCCAGAAGGGAACCGGCCGTGCGCGTCAGGGCACGACCCGTGCGGCCCAGTGGGCCGGAGGAGGCTCGGTCTTCGGGCCGGTGCCGCGCGGCTACGACCACGCCCTGCCGAAGAAGATGCGAAGCGGCGCACTGCGCTCGGCTCTCTCCGCCAAGGTGGCCGAGGACGCCGTCGTCGTGGTGGAGTCCTTTGCCGTGGAACCGGCCAAGACGAAGCGCGTGACCGAGATCCTGGGCGGCCTGGGTGTGGGCGCCGCGCGGGTGCTGGTGGTGCTGGCGGAGGCCGACGAGGCCGCCGAGCGCGCGACTCGGAACCTGCCGCGGGTACGCACCCTGCGGGTGGACGGCCTGAACACCTACGACGTGCTGTGGGCCGACCGCCTGGTACTGGCCCGCGACGCCGTGGATCGCATCGAGCAGCGCCTGGGCGCCGCTGCCGGGAGGGCCGAGGCGTGAACGTCCACCAGGTAATCAAGCGCCCGCTGGTGACGGAGAAGAGCACCATCGGCCGCGAGGAAAACAACATCGTCGTCTTCGCTGTGGATCCCGCCGCCAACAAGGTGGAGATCCAGAACGCGGTGGAGACGCTGTTCGACGTACAGGTTGTGAAGGTCCGGACCCTGCTCATGCCGCGCAAGAAGCGCCGCGTGGGCAAGACCATGGGGCACCGGCCGCAGTGGAAAAAGGCGATCGTGCAGCTGGCCGAGGGCCAGGCGATCGAGTTCTTCGAGGGAGTCTAGGGGCGCCATGCCGATCAAGTCGTACAAGCCGACCTCGCCGGGCCGCCGGGACATGAGTGTCTCGGATTTCAAGGAGATCACCCGGTCTCGGCCGGAGCGGAGCCTGGTGACGGGAGCCGTGGCCAAGAGCGGTGGCCGAAACAACCGGGGCCGGATCACCACCTGGCAGCGGGGGGGAGGCCACAAGCGCCGCTTCCGCCGCATCGATTTCCGCCGCGACAAGCCGGGGGTGCCCGCGAAGGTCGCGTCCATCGAATACGACCCGAATCGTTCGGCGCGCATCGCGCTGCTCCACTACCTGGACGGCGAGAAGCGCTACATCCTGGCGCCCGACCAGGTTCGCGTGGGCGACCAGCTTCAGTCGGGCCCGGGCTCGGAGTTCCGGCCCGGCAACGCGCTGCCGCTGGAGAGCATCCCGGTCGGTACCGCGGTTCACGCCGTCGAGCTGAAGGCGGGCAAGGGCGCGCAGATGGTGCGGGCCGCAGGCGGCTCCGCGCAGCTGATGGCTCGCGAGGGCGGCTACGCCACCCTGCGCATGCCCAGTGGCGAGACCCGAAAGGTGCACGTCAAGTGCATGGCGACGATCGGCCAGGTCGGGAATCTGGAGCACGAGAACCAGAGCCTGGGCAAGGCGGGCCGTGCGCGCTGGCTGGGCCGGCGGTCGAACACCCGCGGCGTAGCCATGAACCCGGTGGACCACCCCATGGGTGGCGGCGAAGGGCGCTCTTCGGGCGGCCGCCATCCGTGTACGCCGTGGGGCAAGCCCACGAAGGGTCACAAGACCCGCAAGAAGAAGAACCGGTCGAACAAGTACATCGTGAAGCGCCGGGGGAAGAAGTAGATGGCTCGCTCGCTGAAGAAGGGCCCCTTCATCGATCCCAGCCTGCAGCGCCGAGTAGATCAGGTGCTGCGCTCGGGAACGAAGCAGGTGATCCGAACATGGTCTCGACGTTCGATGATTACGCCGGAGTTCGTGGGACTCACGTTCCACGTGCACAACGGAAAGCTTTTCATCCCGGTATTCGTGACCGAGCACATGGTGGGTCATCGCCTGGGTGAGTTCGCGCCGACGCGGAAGTTCACCGGCCACTCTTCGGACAAGAAGATCAAGAGGTAGAGGCAGGCGTCATGGAAGTCCGCGCCAAGCTCAACAACTATCGGGTCAGCGCCCAGAAGGCGCGCCTCGTCGTGGATCAGATCCGCGGCCGGGGCGTCGACGAAGCGCTGATCAGCCTGGACCTGTCCACCAAGCGGGTGGCCAAGCCGATCGCCAAGCTGGTGCGTTCGGCGGTGGCCAATGCCGAGACCAAGAATGAGCGGGACAAGGCGGGCATCGACGTGGACAACCTGATCGTCCATCGCGTCCATGTGGACGAGGGGTCGAGCATGTGGCGCGTGCGGGCTCGAGCCCATGGACGCGCTGCCTGGATCCAGAAGCGCACGAGCCACATTACGGTCGTGCTGGCCGAGCGCTGAGGGAGATCGAAGTGGGACAAAAAGTACATCCCTACGGATTCCGACTGGCCACGTTGTACGGCTGGCAGTCCAACTGGTTTGCCGAGCGCGGCTACAGCGAGAGCCTGCACGAGGACATCCGGATCCGGGAATACATCAAGAAGAAGCTCTTTCATGCCGGGATCTCCAAGGTGGTGATCGATCGCACCGGCGAGAAGCTGGTGGTGAACATCCACACCGCGCGGCCCGGGATCCTGATCGGGAAGCGCGGCGCTGAGGTGGAGAACCTGCGCAAGGACCTGGCCCGCTTCTCGGCCCGCGAGATCTTCATCAACATCAAGGAGATCCGGAAGGCGGAGCTGGATGCTCAGCTCGTGGCCGAGAGCGTCGCGCTTCAGCTCGAGCGCCGTGTGGCCTTCCGCCGCGCCATGAAGAAGGCCGTCATCTCCACCATGAAGTTCGGCGCCGGCGGCATCCGCATCCAGTGCGCAGGGCGCCTGGGCGGCGCGGAGATGGGCCGGCGCGAGTGGTACCGCGAGGGCCGTGTGCCGCTTCACACCCTGCGCGCCGAAATCGACTACGGCCTGGCCGAGGCCAAGACCACCTACGGCCTGATCGGCGTGAAGTGCTGGGTCTTCAAGGGAGACGTGGCGGAGAAGGAACTCAGGAAGGGAGCGCTGACCGAGCGTTTCCAGGACGACCAGCCGAGGTAGCTCATGCTTCAGCCCAAAAAGGTCAAGCATCGCAAGGTCATGAAGGGCCGCATGAGGGGCAAGGCCTATCGCGGCGGGACCCTTTCGTTCGGTGACTTCGGGCTCCAGGCGGTGGGTCGGGGTCGCATCACCGCGCGTCAGATCGAGGCGGCCCGAATTGCCATGACCCGCCACGTAAAGCGCGGCGGCAAGGTGTGGATCCGGCTGTTCCCGGACAAGCCCGTCACCAAGAAGCCCGCGGAGACCCGAATGGGCAAGGGAAAGGGAAACCCGGAAGAGTGGGTCGCGGTCGTGAAGCCCGGGCGCATCCTCTACGAGATGGAGGGGGTCAGCGAGAAGATCGCACGCGAGGCGCTGCGCCTGGCGGCCCACAAGCTTCCCATCGAGACCAAGTTCGTGATGCGGGAGGAGGCGGCGTGAAGGCAGTCGAACTCCGCGACCTGAACGCAGAAGAACTCGAGGCCAAGGCCCTCGAGCTGCGTGACGAGATTTTCAACGCGCGCGTCCGCAAGTCCACCGGGCAGCTAGAGGACAAGACGAAGATCCGCCTTCTTCGCCGTGATCTGGCTCGGGCGGAAACCGTGATGCGCGAGAAGCGTGAGGCGCAGGCGTGATGGAACGAGGCAATCGGCGAATCCTGGTCGGAACCGTGGTGAGCGACGGCATGGACAAGACCGTGGTCGTGCGGGTGGAGCGCCTGGTGCGCGACACGCGGTACCACAAGTTCGTGCGGCGTCACTCGCGGTTCATGGCCCATGATGAGGAGAACGCCTGCGTGGTGGGCGACCAGGTGCAGATCGTAGAGCACCGGCCGCTGTCCAAGCGCAAGCGCTGGAAGGTGCAGGCCACCCTCCGCAAGGCGGAGGCCGTCGGAAGCGCGTCATGATCCAGACCGAGTCCACACTCCAGGTCGCGGACAACTCCGGGGCGAGGAAGGTCTCCTGCATCAAGGTGCTCGGCGGCTCGCGCCGGAAGTATGCCTCCGTCGGGGACATCATCGTCGTCTCCGTGAAGGAGGCGATACCGAATGCGCGGGTCAAGAAGGGCGAGGTGCGCAAGGCGGTGGTGGTCCGGACCGCCAAGGGGATCGGCCGCCTGGACGGCACCTACATCAAGTTCGATGAGAACGCCGCGGTGCTGCTCGACAACCAGAACGAGCCCATCGGCACCCGCATCTTCGGCCCGGTGGCGCGTGAGCTTCGCGCCCGCCGTTTCATGAAGATCATCTCGCTGGCTCCGGAGGTGCTGTAGATGCAGCCCCGACTAAGCGAGCGCTACAAGCAGGACGTCCGGGACAAGCTCTCTCAGGAGTTCGGGTACCAGAACATCCACCAGGTTCCGCGCCTCTCCAAGATCGTCGTGAACATCGGTCTGGGCGAGGCCACCCAGAATCCCAAGCTCCTGGACAGTGCCGTCGAGGAGCTGGCCCAGATCACCGGCCAGCGTCCGATGATCCGCCGGGCCCGCAAGTCGGTGGCCAACTTCAAGCTGCGTGAGGGCCAGAGCATCGGGACCATGGTGACCCTGCGCGGTGAGCGCATGTGGGAGTTCCTGGACCGGCTGGTGAACGTGGCCCTGCCGCAGGTGCGCGACTTCAAGGGGATTTCTCTCAAGGCCTTCGACGGTCGCGGGAACTACACCCTGGGGATTCGCGAGCAGATCATCTTCCCCGAGATCAACTACGACAAGGTCGAGCGGATCACCGGGATGAACGTGACGGTATGCACTACGGCCCAGACCGACGCCGAAGCGAAGGCGCTGCTGGGGCATCTGGGCATGCCGTTCCCGAAGTGAGGATCGAGACAGAATCATGATGACCGACCCCATCGGTGACATGCTCACGCGAATCCGGAACGCCGGAACGGCCCACCATGGGCAGACAATGTTCCCGTCCTCGAAGCTCAAGCTGGCCGTGGCCAGGGTGCTCTCGGAGCGCGGATTCCTCGGCGAGGTGCGGCTGGAGGCCGAGGGTGGCAAGCCCCGGATCGTGGCGGAGATCCGCTACGACGATGACGGCGATCCCACCATCGACGGCCTGAAGCGGGTGAGTCGGCCCGGCCGCCGGGTCTATGTGGGCAAGGACGAGGTGCCGCGCGTGCGCAACGGCATGGGCATCGCCGTGCTGTCGACCTCGCGCGGCGTGCTGTCGGACAAGGCTGCTCGCGAGGCCGAGGTCGGCGGCGAAGTGCTCTGCGAGGTCTGGTAGTCATGTCCCGCGTCGGAAAACAGCCCATCTCCCTGCCCGGTGGCGTCGAGGTCAAACTCGATGCCGGTGAGGTTCGCGTGAAGGGGCCCAAGGGCCAGCTGGCCCAGCGGATCCCCAGCGAGATCGCGCTGGAGCAGTCCGACGGCGAGCTTCGACTGCTGCGCCCCGACGACCGCAAGCCCACCCGGGCCCTGCACGGCCTGGCCCGGGCGCTGGTGGCCAACATGGTTCAAGGCGTGACCCAGGGCTTCGTCCGGGACCTGGCCATCGTGGGCGTCGGCTACCGAGCCGAGGTGGCCGGCAAGACCCTGAAGCTCTCCGTCGGGTTCTCGAA
>CAMYOO010000026.1:0-22654 GCA_947260035.1 uncultured delta proteobacterium | reverse complement strand
GAAGTGCGCAAGGTGCGGCCGCCGGAGCCCTACAAGGGCAAGGGCATCCGCTACGCCGACGAGCACATCCGGCGCAAGGTCGGCAAGGCCGCGACCGGCAGCGGCGGCTGAGGAAGCAGATGGAACGCAAACAGCGAAACGCGAAGCGCGCACAGTGGCGCAAGCGGCGAACGCGGGTCGTCAAGGGCCTGGGTCGTTCGGAGCGCCCGCGGCTCACGGTCTTCCGCAGCGCAAAGCACATCTATGCGCAGATCCTGGACCCGGAGACGGGCCGGACGATTGCGGGCGTGTCGACGCGAACGCCTTCGCTGCGCGGCGAAGAGGGCGACAAGGTTGCGGCGGCCAAGCGGGTCGGCGCAGCGATCGCAGAGCTGGCGAAGAAGAACAAGATCGAAGAAGTGGTCTTCAACCGGAACGGGTTCCTGTATCACGGGCGGGTCAAGGCATTGGCCGAGGCCGCTCGTGAATCGGGCCTGAAGTTCTGAGGAACGGCGAATGCGTCCGGAACGAATCAACCCCAACGACTACGAACTGAACGACCGGGTGATCCACATCAACCGGGTCGCCAAGGTGGTGAAGGGCGGCCGTCGCTTCAGCTTCAGCGCCCTGGTGGTGGTGGGCGACGGTGCCGGTGTGGTGGGCGTCGGCCTGGGCAAGGCCAAGGAGGTGCCCGAGGCGATCCGCAAGGGCGTCGATCGGGCCCGCAAGAACCTGATTCGCGTGCCCCTGGTGGGCGGAACGCTGCCCCACGGCGTGGTGGGCAAGTTCGGCGCCGGGCGCGTGCTGCTGAAGCCGGCGTCGCCGGGAACGGGCGTGATCGCCGGCGGTCCGGTCCGTGCCGTGGTGGAGTCCGCGGGTGTGACCGACATCCTGACCAAGACCCTGGGAACGAACAACGCGCACAACGTGGTGAACGCGACCGTTCAGGGGCTGGAGAGCCTGCGCGATCCCGAGGCGCGGGCGGCGGAGCTGGGCTGGTCATGAGCGAGGCGGGACGGATCAAGGTGACCCTGGTTCGCAGCCCCATCGGCTACGACCGGCGACAGCGCAAGACCCTGGCGGGTCTGGGCCTGCGCCGGATCCGTCACACGGTGGAGCTTCAGGACCAGCCCGCGATCCGCGGAATGATCGACAAGGTGCGTCACCTGGTCGTGGTGGAGGGCTGATGATGCTGGACCGACTCCAGCCGAATCCCGGATCTCGTCGGCCGCCCAAGCGCGTGGGTCGCGGCCCCGGGTCCGGGCGCGGCAAGACCTCCACGCGGGGCGTGAAGGGGCAGGGCAAGCGCTCGGCGGGGCGCGAGACGCCCTTCCACTTCGAAGGCGGCCAGATGCCCCTGGCGCGCCGGCTTCCCAAGCGCGGTTTCACCAACCTGCACCGGGTGAGCTGCGAGGTGGTGAACCTGGGCCGGCTCGCGGTTCTGGGCGATGGCGCGACGCTGGACCGGGAGGCGCTGGCGGCCCGGGGCCTGATCCGCGGCTCGGGTGCGCCGGTCAAGGTGCTCGCCGAAGGCGACGCGCCCAAGAACCTGACGCTCAAGGTCCAGCGTATCAGCGCCGCGGCTCGACAGAAGGTCGAGGCCGCCGGCGGGACGGTGGAGATCATCAAGTGATCGGAGGCGTCCAGAACATCGGGAGGATCCCGGAGCTTCAAAAGCGGATCCTCTTCACGTTCGGGATGCTCGCGGTCTACCGTGTGGGCGCCCACATCGCGACGCCGGGAATCAACACCTCGGTCATCAAACAGTTCTTCGACGACGTGTCGGGAACGGTGTTCGGGCTCTTCAACCTGTTCTCGGGCGGAGCCCTGGAGCAGCTCTCGATTTTCGCGCTGGGCATCATGCCCTACATCAGTGCGTCGATCATCTTCCAGCTTCTTACGGTGGTCATCCCCACCCTCGAGCAGCTTCAGAAGGAGGGGGAGCAGGGACGCAAGAAGATCACCCAGTGGACGCGCTATGCGACCATCGTGCTGGCGCTCTTCCAGAGCACGTTGATCGCGTTCGCCCTGGAGAACGGCCAGTTCGGTGAAGGCGCGGTCGCCAATCCGGGCTGGGGCTTCCGGGCGATGTGCATGATCACCCTGACCTCGGGCACCGCTTTCATCATGTGGCTGGGCGAGCAGGTCACCGAGCGCGGGATCGGCAACGGGATCTCCCTGGTGATCTTCGCCTCGATCATCGTCAGCATTCCGTCGGGGCTCGGCCAGCTCTTCGAGCTGATCCGAACCGACCAGTTCACCCTGCTGGGCGCGCTGTTCCTGCTGGGCTTCATGGTCCTGACGGTCGGCGCCGTGGTCTTCGTGGAGCGGGGGCAGCGGCGGATTCCCATCCAGCACGCCAAGCGCGTGGTGGGCCGCAAGGTCACCCAGGGCGGAGCGAGCTACTTCCCGCTCAAGGTGAACACCGCGGGCGTGATCCCGCCCATCTTCGCCTCCTCCATCCTGATGCTGCCCCTCACGCTGGGCCAGTTCACGGAATCGCCCCTGATCGCCAAGATCACCCAGGATTATCTGGACTTCGGCGGCCTCGGCTACAACATCGTGTACGTCACGCTGATCATCTTCTTTGCGTTCTTCTACACCGCCATCATCATCAACCCGGTGGACGTGTCGGAGAACATCAAGCGCATGGGCGGATACATCCCGGGCATCCGCCCCGGGAAGCGGACCGCCGAGTACATCGACAAGATCCTCTCTCGGCTCACCCTGATCGGCGGGGTCTACGTGGCCGCGGTGTGCGTGCTGCCGGTGATCCTCTTCAGTCGTGTGGGCGTCCCCTTCTACTTCGGTGGGACGGCGCTGCTCATCATCGTGGGCGTGGCCCTGGACGTGATCGGACAGGTGGAGGCCCATCTGGTCTCGCGGCAGTACGAAGGCTTCGTGCAGGGCGGTCGCACGCGCGGGAGGTTGGGGCGATGAGCGCCACGCGTCTTCTGTTGCTGGGCCCGCCGGGTGCGGGCAAGGGAACCCAGGCTCTGCTCCTGGTGGAGCGGACCGGTGTTCCGCAGATCTCCACGGGCGACATGCTGCGGGCGGCCGTGGCCGCGGGCACCGAGGTTGGAAAGCTGGCCCAGGGCTACATGGACCGCGGCGAGCTGGTGCCCGACGACGTGGTGATCGGTGTGGCTCGCGAGCGGCTGGGACAGCCCGATGCCAAGCAAGGCTTCATCCTGGACGGATTCCCCCGCACGCGCGCCCAGGCCGAGGCCCTGGACGAGATGCTGGCCGAGCTGGGCGCTCCCCTGGAGCGCTGCGTCTCGTTGGTGGTCGACGACGATGAAGTGGTCGAGCGGCTGCTCAAGCGGGCGGAGATCGAGGGCCGGGCCGACGACAACGAAGAGACGATCCGCAACCGCATGCGGGTGTATCGCGAGCAGACCGAACCCCTGACGGCCTACTACGGGGAGCGCAGCCTGCTGCGCGAGGTGGAAGGGCAGGGCTCCATCGAGGACATCGCGGGGCGGGTCCGGGGAGCGCTGGCATGATGGCCTACGGCGAGCGCATCAACGTGAAGACCCGCCGCGAGCTGGACCGCATGCGCGAGGCCGCACGCCACGTGGCCGAGATCCTGCTCGAGATGCGGGAGATGGCCAAGCCCGGCGTGACCACCGGCGAGATCAACATGGCCGCCGAGCGTTCCATCGAGCGGCGCGGTGTCGGCTCCTCCTTCAAGGGCTACGGGCCTCACGGAATGCCGGCTTTTCCGGCCGCGGTGTGCATTTCGCTCAACGAAGAGATCGTGCATGGAATTCCCGGGCCGCGGGAGCTTGAGAATGGCGACATCCTGTCCCTGGACTTCGGCGTGCACGTAGACGGCTTCCACGGCGACTCGGCGGTGACGATTCCGATCGGCGAGATCGACGAGGAGTCCCGCGCGCTGCTGGAGGCCACCCGCGCCTCGCTGTACTGCGGGATCGAGCAGATGGTGTCGGGGAACCGCGTTTCGGACATCGGCCACGCCGTGCAGAAGCGGGCCGAGTCCGCCGGCTACTCGGTGGTGCGACAGTTCGTGGGCCACGGCATTGGTCGTTCGCTGCACGAGCCGCCGCAGATCCCCAACTTCGGCCCGCCGGGCAAGGGCGCCCGCATGCGTCCCGGCATGGTGTTCGCCATCGAGCCGATGGTCTGCGTGGGCGATTGCGAAGTGGACATCCTCGAGGACGAGTGGACGGCGGTGACCGCCGACCGGTCTCGATCGGCGCATTTCGAGCACACCGTGCTCGTGACGGAGAACGGGCCCGAGATCCTGACCCAGGTGTCAGGATCCCACTGAGGGCCGCGGAGAAACGAGATGAAGGTTCGAGCCAGTGTCCGGAAGATGTGTGACAAGTGCCGAATCGTGCGGCGGCGCGGTGTGGTTCGGGTGATCTGCGAAAATCCGAAGCACAAGCAGCGCCAGGGCTGATCGGGCCTCAGGAGGAACCGAAATGGCACGAATTGCCGGAGTCGACCTGCCTCGCAACAAGCGCATCGGAGTCGCGCTGACGTACATCTACGGCGTCGGGAGCACTTCGGCGCGGGCGATCTGCGACAAGGCCGGTGTGGACGTGGACACGAAGACCGATGGGCTCGGAGAGGGGGAAGTGATCCGCCTCCGCGAGACCATCGAGCAGAACTACAAGGTCGAGGGCGATCTCCGCAGGGACGTGAGTCAGTCGATCAAGGCGCTGATGGACATGGGCTGCTACCGCGGCCTGCGTCACCGTCGTGGACTCCCGGTCCGCGGGCAACGAACGCACACGAACGCCCGCACTCGGAAGGGGCCGAAGAAGACCGTCGCGGGCAAGAAGAAGGCCCCGACCAAGAAGTAGGAATATGGTAAAGAAAGCCGGAAAGAAGAAGGTCAAGAAGAACGTCCAGACGGGCATTGCCCACATCCAGTCGACGTTCAACAACACCCTGATCACGATCACCGACGTCGGAGGGAACTCCCTCGCGTGGTCGAGTGCCGGATCCCAGGGCTTCAAGGGCTCGCGGAAGTCCACGCCCTTCGCCGCGCAGATGGCTGCCGAGGAGTGCGCGCGCAAGGCGATGGAGCACGGAGTCCGGAGTGTGACCGTGTACGTCAAGGGTCCCGGGGCGGGCCGCGAGTCCGCCATGCGCGCTCTCCAGGCCGCCGGGATCAAGGTCAGCATGATCAGGGACGTGACGCCCGTACCCCACAATGGTTGCCGCCCTCCCAAGCGGCGCCGAGTCTAGGAAGGTTCCATGGCGCGATATCGCGGACCCGCCTGTCGTCTCTGTCGTCGCGAAGGCAGCAAGCTCTTCCTGAAGGGAGACCGCTGCTTCAGCGAGAAGTGCGCCATCGATCGGCGCAACTATCCGCCCGGCCAGCACGGCCAGGGGCGAACCCGCTTCTCGGATTACGGTGTGCAGCTTCGTGAGAAGCAGAAGGTGCGCCGCATGTACGGGCTGATGGAGAAGCAGTTCGCTCGCACCATGACGCGGGCCAGCCGCATGCGCGGCCGCGCGGGTGACAACCTGCTACAGCTCCTGGAGCGCCGCCTGGACAACGTGGTGTTCCGGCTGGGCTTCGCCACCTCGCGCTCCGAGGCCCGCCAGCTGGTGCGCCACGGTCATTTCAAGGTGGACGGCCGCAAGGCGGCCATCCCGTCCATGGTGCTCAAGCCCGGGCAGACCGTGGCCCTGCGCGAGAAGTCGCAGCAGGTGGCGCGGATCGCGGGTGCGCTGGAGGCCCTGGAGGGGCGCAGCGTCCCGCAGTGGCTCGAGGTGGACAAGGACAGCTTCGAGGGAACCGTGAAGTCGCTTCCGGTGCGGGAGGACATCACCCTCCCGATCCAGGAGCAGCTGATCGTCGAGCTCTACTCCCGGTAGGCTTCGCCACCGGACACCGTTAACCCTCAGGGGGAGAGAATCCATGCAGCAGGAAGTCATCGCCCGGAACTGGCGCGAACTCATTCGCCCTCGACGGCTGGAGCTCGAGGAAGAGGAGTCGGACCAGCACTACGGCCGATTCTGGTGCGAGCCGCTCGAGCGCGGCTTCGGCCTGACTCTGGGCAACGCCCTGCGTCGTGTGCTGCTGTCGTCGCTCCAGGGCGCGGCCATCACCAACGTCAAGGTGAACGGCGTGCTCCACGAGTTCTCGACGATCCCGGGTGTCGAGGAAGACGCCAGCGACATCATCCTCAACCTGAAGGAAGTGCGCCTTCGCATGCACGTGGACGGCCCGCGCCTCCTGCGTCTGCACAAGAAGGGCCCCGGCGTGATCACCGCCGGTGACTTCGAGTCCGAGGACGGCGTCATCGAGGTGCTCAACCCGGAGCTGAACATCGCGACGCTGTCGCCCGAGGCGGATGTCGAGATGGAAGTGACCGTGAACCTGGGCAAGGGCTACGTCCTGGCCGAGCGCAACAAGACCGAAGAGATGCCCATCGGAACGGTGCCCATCGATTCGATCTTCTCGCCGGTCACCAAGGTGAACTACACGGTCACTCCCGCCCGCGTCGGCCGGGAGACGGACTTCGACCGCCTGAACCTGGACGTCTGGACCGACGGCGCGGTGGCCCCGGCGGACGCCGTGGCCTTCGCGGCGAAGATCCTCAAGGAGCAGCTGTCGATCTTCATCAACTTCGATGAGCCGGATGAGCTGCCGGTGCCCGTGAGCGACGAGCCGGCGCCGCTCAATCCGAACCTCTTCAAGTCGGTGGACGAGCTGGAGCTGTCGGTCCGCTCGGCGAACTGCCTGCAGAACGCCAACATCCGCTACATCGGGGAACTGGTGCAGCGGACCGAGGCGGAGATGCTCAAGACGAAGAACTTCGGCCGGAAGTCCCTGAACGAGATCAAGGAGATCCTGCAGTCCATGGGGCTTTCGCTGGGGATGACCCTCGACAACTTCCCGTCGCGGAAGGACATCGAGAAGATGAGGGAGCGCGAGGCTTAGACCCATGCGACACCGCGCCCGATCCGCCAAGCTGGGGCGTTCCGCCGCCCATCGCAAGGCGTTGTACCGCAACATGGTGACGTCCCTTCTCGAGCACGAGCGCATCGAGACGACCGACGTCAAAGCCAAAGAGGTACGGCGTCTCGCCGACCGCATGATCACCCTGGGCAAGCGGGGCACGCTTCATGCCCGGCGTCAGGCCCTGTCGGTGATCCGCAAGCGCGAAGTCACCGCGAAGGTCTTCGACGACCTGGCCGAGCGGTTCCGCAGCCGTCCCGGTGGCTATACGCGCGTGCTCAAGGTTCGCCGCCGCACCGGCGACGCCGCGCCGCTGTCGATCGTCGAGCTCGTGGAGGGCGCTCCGCCGCCCGAGCCCGAGAAGAAGAAGAAGACGGCGAAGAAGGCCTCGCGCAAGAAGACCGGCTGAGCTCGCCGTGGCCTCGCGCACCGGGATTGCGGTCGTAGCGGGCCTGGTGGCCTTCGGGGTCGCCCTGCTGCTGCTCTCGCAACCCGCGGACCGGGTCTACGTGGACGCCGGGGTGCCGGCCCCCGCCTTCACCCTGCCGCGGGTCGGAGCCGCGGAAGCCGTGTCGCTGGAGGCGCTGCGCGGCCGGGTGGTTCTGGTCAACTTCTGGGCCACCTGGTGCAAGCCGTGCGAGGACGAGATGCCCTCGATGCAGCGGCTCTACCAGAAGCTTGCCGGCGAGCGCTTCGAAATGCTGGCGGTGTCGGTCGACCAGGAGCGGGCTCTGATCGAGGAGTTCCAGTCCCGCTTCGGGCTGAGCTTCCCTCTGCTCCACGACCCGGACCGGATCGTGGCGGACGCCTGGCAGACCAGCCGCTTCCCGGAATCGTTCCTGGTGGACGGGGACGGGGTCGTGGTGGAGCGTTACATCGGCCCCCGGACCTGGGACGCGGACGCGTACGTCGAGCGCATCCGCTCGCTGGTCGCCGTGCTACCCTGACTTCGCCTGCTGGGGGGTGGGCGTTGCGAACCTGGCTGATTCCGGTCCTGGTGGTGGCTGCGCTGCTTGCGGCGTGGCTCGATGACGACTCCGGCATCCGTACCTGGATGAGCCTGCGGGCGGACGTGCAGGCGGCGGAGGGGCGTCTTGCCGACCTGCGTGAAGAGATCGGAGCGCTGGAGAGCGAAGCCGTGGCGTTGGAGTCCGACGCCTTCGCCCAGGAGCGCGCGATCCGCGAGGAGCTCGAATGGGCGCGACCCGGCGAAACGGTGGTTCGGATGCCTCCCGAAACGGGCGTGGCACCTGCCGAAACCCCTCGATTTCCTTGACGAAATGACGTTCAAGCGCGATCTTCCGACGTCGTGAAGGAGCGCCTCACCGAAGCGTTGGATGCGGCCCTGCGCCGCCTGCTGGAGGGCGCTGGGGACGGCGACGCTGCGCCGGCCTACGCCCTCGAGGTGCCCCGCAACCCCGATCACGGCGACTTCGCCTGCAACGCGGCCATGCTGCTGGCCAAACGCCTGCGCCGGCCGCCCCGCCAGATCGCCGAGGACCTGGTCCGGGAGCTGGGGGATGCCGAAGGCCTGCTGCAGAGCGCCGAGATTGCCGGGCCCGGCTTCGTCAACCTGCGCCTGGCGGCGGCCCGCTGGCAGGACCTGCTGGGGGCCATCCTGCGGGCCGGCGCCGGCTTCGGCCGTGGCACACGAACGGACCAGGCGCCGGTGCAGGTGGAGTTCGTCTCCGCCAATCCCACCGGACCCCTCACCCTGGGCCACGGCCGCCAGGGCGTGCTGGGCGACTGCATCGCCCGGCTGCTCGACAACGAGGGCTGGGCGGTCACCCGGGAGTACTACTTCAACGACGGCGGCCGGCAGATGCGCGTGCTCGGCGAGTCGGTTCGAGCGCGCTACCTGGAGCAGCTGGGCAAGGCGGCGCCTGCGCCGGCCGAGGCGTTCGAGGAAGGGGCCGCGTGGCCGGAGAGCCTGGACGGGCTTCCGGTAGTGTTCCCGCGCGACGGCTATCGCGGGGGCTACATCGGCGAGATCGCTGCGGCGATCCGCGAGCGGGAAGGGGAGGGCTGGCTCGACGAGCCGGGCGACGGCCGCTTCCGCGAGGAGGCCCAGCGGGAGATCTTCACCGGCATCCGCGCCAGCCTGGACGCCCTGGGCATCCACTTCGACGTATACAGCAACGAGAAGGACTTCTACGAAGACGGCTCGGTGGAGCGGGTGCTGGAGGACCTGCGCGCCGTGGACCTGGTGTACGAGTCGGAGGGCGCCACCTGGCTGCGCGCCACCCGCCTCGGGCTCGAGCGCGACCGGGTGCTGCTGCGCAGCTCCGGCGAGCCGACCTACCTGCTGCCCGATCTGGCCTATCACCGGGCCAAGCTCGCACGCGGCTTCAAGCACATCATCGACGTCCAGGGGGCCGATCACTTCGCTCAGTTCCCCTACGTGGTCGAGGCCATTCGCGCCCTGGGTGGCGACGCCGACGCCGTAGAGCTGGTGATGCACCAGTTCGTCACCCTGACCGAGGGGGGCGACCAGGTGAAGCAGTCCACCCGTCGCGCCACCTACGTGACCGTGGACGAGCTGCTCGAGGACGTGGGCGCCGACGTATTCCGCCTGTTCATGATCCAGCGCAAGGCGGATGGCCACCTGGACTTCGACCTGGATCTGGCGCGGGAGACCGACTGGACCAAGAATCCCGCCTACTACCTGCAGTACGCCTACGCCCGGACCCACGGCATCGAGCGCAAGGCGGGCGAGCTGGACGTCGCCATGCCCGCGCCGGACCAGGTGGATGCCTCGCGTCTGGGGCTCCCCGAAGAGGTGGAGCTGATCCGCAAGCTGGGCGAGTTTCCCGAGCGGGTGAGCCGGGCCGCCGAGGCGCGCGAGCCCCACCACGTGGCCTACTACCTGCGCGAGCTGGCGGGGCTCTGGAACCCGTACGTGCAGGACGGCTCGCGGCATCGCATCCTCTCCGACGACGCCGAGCTGAGCGCGGCGCGGCTGGGTCTCTGCCTGGCCGTGCGTACGGTGCTCGGCCGCGGTCTCGAGCTGTTGGGCATCAACGCGCCGGAGCGCATGTAGGCGGGAGTGGACGTGAGTGACAAAGAGCCCACACGATCGCGCCGCAACCGCCCCGGCTGGCTTTCCACCCTGCTGGGCGGCGGGCTTCTGATCCTGCTGGGCTTCGCGGCGGGGCTGGTGGTGGGCGCCTCGGTGGAGGACCCGGACCTGATCGCCGCGGCGCTGGCGGGCAATACCACCGACGTGGCGCTTCCGAACGAGCCCCTGGTGCCGCTGACCGAGACCGCCGTGGCGCCGGCGCTGGGCTCGCGACCCGCGGTCGCCGAAGCGGCGCCGCAGGTCCAGGCTCATCGGCGTCCCGCGGCCGCCGAGCCCCCCGCGGTGGCTGCGCCGCCTCCGGGAGGCTTCTCGGTGCAGGTGGGCGCCTTCGGCGACAAGCGGCCGGCCTCCCAGCTGGTTCGGGCGCTCGAGAGCAGTGGGTTTCGTGCCTTCCTGGTCGCCGGCGACGGCTCGGGGCCGGCCTGGCGCGTGCGGGTGGGACCGGTGTCGTCCCGACCCGAGGCGGACGCCCTGGCCCGGCGCCTGAAGCGCGACGAGGGGCTGCCCACCTGGGTGGTGAGCGACGATGGCTAGGCGCCTGGAACGGGTCCTGGTGACGGGCGGGGCGGGCTTCATCGGCTCGCACCTCTGCGATCGGTTGCTGGCGGAGGGCTGCCACGTGCTGGCCTTCGACAACCTGCTCACCGGGCGCATGGAGAACATCCAGCACCTGCTCGGCGACCCGCGCTTCGACTTCGAGCACTACGACGTCACCAACTACCTGCACGTCACCGGTGAGCTGGACGCGATCCTCCACTTCGCCTCACCCGCGAGCCCGGCGGACTTCGAGCGCCTGCCCATCCAGATCTTGAAGGTGGGCTCCCTGGGCACCCACAAGACCCTGGGGCTGGCCAAGGCCAAGGGGGCGCGCTTCCTGCTGGCCAGCACCTCCGAGTGCTACGGCGACCCCGAGGTGAATCCGCAGCCCGAAACTTATTGGGGAAACGTCAACCCGGTGGGCGTGCGCGGGGTGTACGACGAGGCCAAGCGCTTCGCAGAGGCCATGGCCATGGCCTACCACCGCCACCACGGCGTGGACGTCCGTATCGTGCGCATCTTCAACACGTTCGGCCCGCGCATGCAGGTGGCCGACGGGCGCGCCATCCCCAACTTCATCCGCCAGGCCATTCGCGGCGAGGACGTGACCGTCTACGGCGACGGCTGCCAGACCCGCTCGATCCAGTACGTGGACGATCTGGTGGAGGGCATCTGGCGTCTGCTCAACTGCGACTACGTGGGCCCGGTCAACATCGGGAGCAGCAGCGAGATCACCATGTACGAGCTGGCGCGGACGATCGTCCGACTTGCCGAGAGCTCCAGCTCGATCGTCAACCGACCGCTTCCGCCCGATGACCCCAAGGTGCGGCGTGCGGACAATTCCCTTGCGAAGGAAGTGCTGGACTGGGAGCCGCGCGTAGCGCCCGAAGAGGGGCTGCGCCGCGCCATCGAGTACTTCCGGGCCGAGCTGGCCCGGAGCTCCAGCGCGTGACCGATCGCGACCGGATCCGGAACTTCTGCATCATTGCGCACGTCGATCACGGCAAGAGCACGCTGGCCGATCGACTGCTCGAGTCCACCGGTACGCTCGGCGACCGCGAGCGGCGCGAGCAGTTCCTCGACAAGATGGACCTGGAGCGCGAGCGCGGCATCACCATCAAGGCGCAGACCGCGCGCATGACCTACCGCGCCGCCGACGGCCAGGACTATCTGCTCAACCTGATCGATACGCCCGGCCACGTGGACTTCTCCTACGAGGTGTCCCGCGCGCTGCAGGCCTGCGAGGGGGCGGTCCTGGTCGTAGACGCCTCCCAGGGGGTGGAGGCCCAGACCCTGGCCAACGCGTATCTGGCGGTGGATGCTGGTCTGGAGCTGATCCCCGTGATCAACAAGATCGACCTGCCGGCCGCCGATCCGGACCGGGTGGCCCAGGAAGTGGAAGACATAATCGGGCTGGACGCCACCACCGCGCTGCCCATCTCCGCCAAGACCGGGGTCGGCGTCGACGCGCTCCTGGAGCGGATCGTGGAAGACGTGCCGCCGCCGGGCGGGGATCCGGACGCGCCGGCCCGCGCGCTGCTCTTCGACGCCTGGTTCGACTCCTACGTGGGTGTGGCGGTGCTGGTGCGCGTGATCGACGGGAGTCTGCAGCGACGTCAGAAGATTCGGCTCATGGCCCAGCGCTCCGAGCACGAGATCCAGCAGCTGCACGTGGTGGACCCGCACCCTCGCAAGGTGGAGCGGCTGGAGGCCGGCGAGGTGGGCGTCGTGATCGCGGGGCTCAAGAGCCTGGACGACGTGCGCATCGGCGATACGCTCACCGACGCGACGCACCCCGCTGAGCAGGCGCTGCCCGGCTTCCGCGAAGTGAAGCCCATGGTCTTCAGCGGGCTGTATCCGGTGGATGCCGAGGACTACGACAACCTGAAGGTGGCTCTGGAGAAGCTGCGGCTCAACGACGCTTCCTTCGTGTACGAGCCCGAGACCAGCGCGGCCCTGGGCTTCGGCTTCCGCTGCGGCTTCCTGGGCTTCCTCCACGGCGAGATCATCCAGGAGCGTCTGGAACGCGAGTACGAGCTGAATCTCATCACGACGGCGCCGACCGTGCGCTACCGCATCGTGCGCAACGACGGCAGAGTCGAGGAGATCGAAAGCCCGGCGGCGCTGCCCGAGTCGAGCGAGATGGACCGGATCGAGGAGCCCATGATCCTGGCCACGATCCACGTGCCCCAGGAGTACGTCGGCCCGGTTCTGGCGCTGTGTCAGGACAAGCGGGGCGTCCAGCGCGACATGCACCAGCACGGCGCCCGGGTGCAGATCCGCTACGAGCTGCCGCTGGCCGAGGTCGTGGTGGACTTCCACGATCGCATCAAGAGCGCCACGCGCGGCTACGGCTCCTTCGACTACGAGCTGATGGACTACCGGGCGGCGGCTCTGGCCAAGCTCGACATCCTGGTGAACGGTCTTCCCGTGGACGCGCTCTCCCTGATCGTGCACCGCGACAAGGCGCAGACGCGCGGCGCGGACCTGGCCCGCAAGCTGAAGGAATTCATCCCCCGGCAGATGTACGAGGTGGCCATCCAGGCTGCGATCGGAACCCGGGTCATCGCGCGCACCAACGTGCGGGCCCTGCGCAAGAACGTGACGGCCAAGTGCTACGGCGGCGACATCTCGCGCAAGCGAAAGCTCCTGGAGCGGCAGAAGGAAGGGAAGAAGCGCATGAAGCGCGTAGGACAGGTGGAGATTCCCCAGGAGGCGTTCCTCGCCGCGCTGCGTCTGGACGACGCATGAACGAGCCGCTGTCCGCAGACGATGCCACCCAGAGTCGCGTCGAGGTCCAGGCCGATACCGAGGAGGTGCCGCGCTCCTGGCTGGGACGTCAGATCGAGGGGGTGAACACGCTCCTCATTGCGGTGCTGATCGCCCTGGCGATTCGCGCCTTCGTGGTCGAGCCGTTCCGGATTCCCTCCGGGTCGATGTTGCCCACGCTACTGATTGGCGATCACCTGTTCGTCAACAAGTTCGTGTACGGCGTGCGGGTGCCGTTCACCGGGCTGCGCATGCCCGGCCTGCGCGAGCCGCAGCGCGGTGACGTGGTGGTCTTCACGGTTGCGCGCGACGGCGCGGCAATCCATCCCGCGGATCGTCGTCCGGAGCTGCGGCGCGAAGAGTTCGTGAAGCGGATCGTGGGGCTGCCCGGCGATCGCGTGGAGGTGGACCAGAGTCGCGTGCGCTTGAACGGGGCTCGCGTCGAGGGTTACGACACCACGAGTCTCTTCGAGGACGGCGCCGGACGCCGCCTGCGCATCCGCAACGAAGAGCTGGACAACGGGGCCTACACCGTATTGGATGACCCCCTGCTCACCGGCCTCCCCCAGAACGAGTTCACCGTGGAGCCGGGCCGCTTCTTCCTGATGGGCGACAACCGGGACCACTCCAACGACAGCCGCAACTGGGGCACCGTGCGCCTCCAGGAGCTGAAGGGACCCGCCTTCGTGCTCTACTGGTCGTGGGACTTCCAGGGCGGCTGGCTCTCCCTGGCCAACCCGCTGACCTGGGTGGACCTGCTGGTGAACAAGACCCGCTGGACGAGGATCGGCGACGGCATCGACTGAGCGGGGCGAGGTCCTTCGCGCGGCCATCCTTGCGGGGGCCCGCTCTCCGCTCGCCTACGGCTCGCTGCGCGCCCTCGTCAGGCTCAGGAGCGTACGCGTACGGGGGCGCCTCGGGCTTGCGGGCCATGGGCTCTAGGAGCGCCGCGACCGTGGAGGGGCTGAGGCCCTGTCTCGCCGTAGCATGCGGAGAGGGACGTTCCTGCGTAGCTGCACGCAGTACCACTCCTGCACTGGGGGACGTTCCTGCGTAACTGCGCCGGGTGCCAGTCCTGGGCCTTGGGGCAGGTTTGACGAGGTCGGTTGGGGGCCGTAGACTCGGCGCCGATTGCTCCTTTTAAGTCCGTCCGGCGAGGCGGATAAAGGTGCGCGACGTGCCCGACGAACACCCCCAGCCCCGTGCCACCGGCGACCCCACGCCGGCTGAGAGCCAACCGGCGAATGGCGCAAACGTTGTTCTAGACGACGTGGGCATCCGCCGCGCCCTCACCCGGATCGCCCACGAGATCGTGGAGCGCAACGAGGATCTCTCTCGGCTCTACCTGGTGGCCGTGCCCAACGGTGGCGTGCCGCTCGCGCGCCAGCTGGCCGACAACCTGCATGGCATCGCCGACGAGGACGTCACCATCGGCATCCTCGATACCACGCTCTACCGCGACGACCTGGTGACCCGGGCCGAGCGGCCGCGTCTGCGCCGCACCGAGATGCCCTCGGTGGTGGACGAACGGGTCGTGATCCTGGTGGACGACGTGGCCAGTACCGGTCGCACGATCCGCGCGGCCATGGATGCCTTGATGGACTTCGGCCGCCCGCGCTCCGTCCAGGTGGTGGCGCTGGTGGACCGCGGCCACCGGGAGCTTCCCATCCGCATCGACTACGTCGGGAAAAACATTCCGACGCGCGAAGAAGACCTCGTCCTGCTGGAGGGCGAGGAGGGGCACCTCGAAGGGCCGCTGCGGGTGGTGGTGCAGCCGGGCGGCCGTGAGGAGCAGACGTCGTGATCGCGACCGACCTCATCGGCATCGAGAGCCTGGAGCGGGACGACATCGAGCTCATCCTGGAGACCGCCGAGCGCATGCAGGAGCTGGGCGAGCGCCAGGTCAAGAAGGTGCCCACGCTGCGGGGCCGCACCATCGTGAACCTGTTCTTCGAGCCCTCCACGCGCACGCGCACCAGCTTCGAGATTGCCGGCAAGCGCCTCTCGGCGGACGTGATCAACTTCTCCACGTCCAGCTCCAGTCTCTCCAAGCACGAGAGCATCCTGGACACGGCGCGCACCCTGGACGCCATGCAGCCCGACGCCGTGGTGGTGCGTCACGGCGTGGCCGGTGTGCCCAAGCGCATCGCCGACGTCCTGGGCGCTCCTGTGATCAACGCCGGTGACGGCGCTCACGAGCATCCGACCCAGGCGCTCCTGGACCTGCTCACGGTGAAGCAGGAGAAGGGGCGCATCGACGGCCTCACGGTCACCATCGTGGGCGACATCGTCCACTCGCGGGTGGCTCGCTCGAACATCTACGGCTTCCTGAAGATGGGGGCCGAGGTGCGGGTGGCGGGCCCTCCCACCATGCTTCCCCCGGCAGTCGAGACCCTGGGCGTCAAGGCCTTCACCTCCATGCGCGAGGCCCTGGAGGGCGCCGACGTGGTCATGGCCCTGCGCATCCAGCTCGAACGGGAGGCCGGGGCGCTCTTCCCCAGCATCCGCGAGTACGCCGAGACCTTCGGGCTGTCCCGGGCCACCCTGCGCTTCGCCAAGGACGACGCCATCGTGATGCATCCCGGCCCGGTGAACCGGGGCGTCGAGCTCTCCCACGACCTGGCCGACCACCGCCCCAGCGTGATTCTCGACCAGGTGCGCAACGGCGTTGCGTTGCGCATGGCGGTTCTGTACCTGCTGGCCGGTCGCGAGCGTGCGGCCGAGGGGGAGGGGGCTCGATGAGCCGGATCCTGATCCGAGGCGGCCGGGTGCTCGACCCCGGGTGTGGGCGCGACGAGCGCTGCGACGTGCTGCTGGAGGAGGGCGTCATCGTGGCCGTAGACGCGGCCATCGAGACCCGCGGCGCCGAGGTGATCGACGCCGAGGGCTGCTGGGTCGCTCCCGGCTTCGTCGACATCCACACTCATCTCCGCGAGCCCGGCCAGGAATACAAGGAAGACATCGCCAGCGGCGGGCGCGCCGCCGTCGCAGGTGGCTTCACCAGTGTGGCCTGCATGGCCAATACCCAGCCGGTCAACGACGATCCGGCGGTCACCGATTTCATCCAGGACCGCGCGCGCCAGGACTCGCCCGCACGGGTCTACCCGGTGGCGGCCGCCACCAAGGGCCTGAAGGGCGAGGTCATGACCGAGATGTCCGCCCTGGTGGATGCCGGAGCCGTCGCTTTCAGCGACGACGGCAAGACGATCATGGACAGCGGCGTGATGCGGCGCGTGCTCGAGTACTCCACCCTGGTGCAGCGCCCGGTCATGACCCACGCCGAGGATCTCACCCTGGTGGCCGAGGGCGTGGTCAATGAGGGACCGGTCTCCACACGCCTGGGCCTGCCCGGCAACCCCGCGGTTGCGGAGACGCTGCACGTGGCCCGGGACATCATGCTGGCGGAGCTCACCGGTGCGCATCTGCACGTGGCTCACGTTTCCACGGCCGGCGCGGTGCAGCAGATCCGTGAGGCGCGGGCGCGCGGCGTGCACGTCACCGCCGAGGTGACTCCGCATCACCTGGCCCTGACCGACGAGGCCACCGCGGGCTACGACACCAACACGAAGATGGCGCCGCCCCTGCGTGGCAACGAAGACGTGGTTGCGTGTCGCGCCGCGCTCGCCGACGGCACCATCGATGCGATTGCCACCGACCACGCTCCCCACGCGGTGCACGAGAAGGAGGTGGAGTTCACGGCCGCTCCGCCCGGCATCATCGGGTTCGAGACCGCGCTGCCCGTGGTGCTGGATCTGGTGCGCAGGGACGAGATGACACCCCTGGAGCTGGTGAGCCGGCTCTCCACCGAGCCGGCCCGCATCCTGAAGGTGCCGGCCGGGACGTTGGCCGTGGGAGCGCCCGCCGACGTCGTGGTGATCGAGCCCGACCACGAGTGGGTCTACGACCCGGCCAAGGGGCATTCCAAGAGCCGCAACTCACCCTGGGACGGGGCGCGGATGATCGGCCGCGTGCTGGCCACCGTGGTCTCCGGCAAGCTGGTCTTCCACGCCGACCGGGGGGTGTTGGCGCCATGAGCCTGGCAGGCACCCCCCCGCGCCCGGCGGCCGTGGCCCTGGCCGACGGCACCGTCTACCGCGGTTCCGCCTTCGGGGCCGAGACGCTGGGCGTCGGCGAGATCTGTTTCAACACCAGCATGACCGGGTACCAGGAGATCCTCACGGATCCGTCCTACGCCGGTCAGCTGGTGGTGATGACGTACACGCAGATCGGAAACGTGGGCGTCAATCCCGAAGACGACGAGTCCGGGCGGGTCTGGCTGCGCGGGTTCCTGGTGAAGGAGCACTTCGACGCGCCCAGCAACTGGCGCGCGCGCGGGTCGCTCTCGGACCTCCTGCGCGAGCAAGGGGTTCCCGGCATCGCCGGCCTGGATACGCGGGCCCTGGTACGCCGTATCCGCGACAAGGGCTTCCAGAACGCCGCGCTCTCCACGGATCCCGCCCAGCAGGACGGCGAGGCGCTGGTGGAGTGCGCGCGCAGCGCGCCTCTGCTGGACGGGCTCGACCTGGTGGCCGACGTGACCTGCGGCGAGCCCTACGTCTGGTCCGAGGGCAGCTGGCAGGGCGTGGTCGGCGAGCTTCCCCGCACGCCCGCGCCCGCGCCGCGGCTGCGCCTGGTGGCCTACGACTTCGGCGTCAAGCGAAACATCCTGCGCCTGCTGACGGAGCAGGGCTTCGACGTGACGGTGGTGCCCGCCACGCATCCGGCCGAGGCCACGCGCGCCCTGGAACCCGACGCGGTGTTCCTCTCCAACGGACCCGGTGATCCGGCGGGGGTTGCCGGCGTGCAGCCCATCGTGCGCGACCTGGCCGACGGGCGGCTGCCCGTGTTCGGCATCTGCCTGGGACACCAGATCCTGGGGCTGTCCCTGGGCGGCACCACCCGCAAGCTGCGCTTCGGACACCACGGCGGCAACCAGCCCGGCCAGGACGAGGCGACCGGCAAGGTGGCGATCTGCGCCGAGAACCACGGCTACGCGGTGGAGGCCCAGTCCTTGCGAGAGGCCGGGGAGCCGGTGGCCATCACCCACGTCAACCTGAACGATGACACCGTCGAGGGGCTGGCCCACGAGAGCAAGCCGCTCTTCTCGGTGCAGTACCACCCGGAGGCCTCGCCCGGGCCCCACGACGCCGCGTACCTGTTCGGCCGCTTCCGGCGCCTGGTGGAGCGGCACAAGGCCGGCGAATCCGTGAGCGGCGCGGGCGTGGCGCGGGGAGACTGAGGCATGCCGCGGCGCGACGACATCCGCACCATCCTGCTCATCGGGTCCGGGCCCATCGTGATCGGCCAGGCCTGCGAGTTCGACTACTCCGGGACCCAGGCCTGCAAGGCTCTGCGCGAAGAGGGCTACCGCGTCGTCCTGGTGAACTCGAACCCGGCCACCATCATGACCGACCCGGAGACGGCGGACGCGACCTACGTCGAGCCCATGACGGTGGAGAGCCTCACGCGGATCATCGAGCGCGAGAAGCCCGACGCGCTGCTGCCCACCATCGGCGGCCAGACCGGCCTGAACCTGGCCATCGAGCTGGCGGAGCAGGGCGTGCTGGAAGCCCACGGGGTGGAGCTGGTCGGCGCCCAGCTCGAGGCGATCCTCAAGGCTGAGGATCGCGAACAGTTCCGTGCCGCGATGGAGAAGCTGGGGCTCTCCGTTCCGGCTTCGGGCCTGGTGCGAACCCTGGAGGAGGCCCGCGCGCTGGTGCCGACAGTGGGCCTGCCGGCCATCATCCGACCCAGCTTCACCCTGGGCGGAACCGGCGGCGGCGTGGCCTACGACGAGGCGCAGTTCGACCGCGTCGTCGAGTGGGCGCTGCACCAGTCGCCGCGCACCGAAGCGCTGATCGAGCAGAGCGTCCTGGGCTGGAAGGAGTACGAGCTGGAGGTGATGCGCGACAGCGCCGACAACGTCGTCATCATCTGCTCCATCGAGAACTTCGATCCCATGGGCGTTCACACCGGTGACTCGATCACCGTAGCGCCCGCCCAGACGCTGACCGACAAGGAATACCAGGTGATGCGCGATGCGGCCGTCGCCATCATCCGCGAGATCGGCGTCGATACCGGGGGGTCGAACATCCAGTTCGGCGTGAATCCCGAGGACGGCGCGCTGGTCATCATCGAGATGAATCCGCGCGTCTCCCGCTCGTCGGCGCTGGCGTCGAAGGCCACCGGTTTTCCCATCGCCAAGATCGCCGCCAAGCTGGCTGTGGGATACACGCTGGACGAGATCCGCAACGACATCACCGAAGAGACGCCGGCCAGCTTCGAGCCCAGCATCGACTATGTGGTGACCAAGGTCCCGCGCTTCACCTTCGAGAAGTTTCCCAAGGCCGACACCCAGCTCACGACGCAGATGAAGTCGGTGGGGGAGGTGATGGCCATCGGCCGAACCTTCAAGGAGAGCCTGCAGAAGGCCCTGCGCTCCCTGGAAATCGGCCACGCCGGGCTCGAGCGCCCGGACATCCCGGAGGGGGACGCCGGCCTGGAGATGCTGTGGGACCGCATCGACGTGGCCCGGCCGGGCCGCCTGTGGGCCGTGGCCGAGGCCTTCCGCCGTGGCGTCAGCGTCGAGGAGATCCAGCGCCGCTCGGCCATCGACCCCTGGTTCCTGGGAAACCTGGCCGAGCTGGTGAACGCCGAGCGGGGGCTGGCCGCGGCCGAGCCCGAGCAGCGCGAGGCCTGGCTGCGGCACGCCAAGCAGGCGGGCTTCTCGGACCGCCGCCTGGCGGATCTGTGGGCCATCCCCGAGGACGAGGTGCGCGCGCTGCGCGAACGCCTGGGCATCCACCCGGTCTACAAGCGCGTGGACACCTGCGGCGCCGAGTTCGAGGCCAACACGCCCTACCTCTACTCCACCTACGAGGACGAGTGCGAGGCGCGCCCCACCGAGCAGCGCAAGATCATGATTCTCGGCGGAGGCCCCAACCGCATCGGGCAGGGCATCGAGTTCGACTACTGCTGCGTCCACGCCGCCTTCGCGCTGTCGGAGGCGGGCTTCGAGACCATCATGGTCAACTGCAACCCGGAGACGGTCTCCACCGACTACGACACCAGCGATCGTCTCTACTTCGAGCCGCTGACCCTGGAGGACGTGCTCGAGATCGTGCGCCGCGAGAAGCCGCCCCTGGAGCGCGCCGGCGTGCCGATCCTGGGCACGCCCCCGGACGCCATCGACCGCGCCGAGGACCGCGAGCGCTTCGACGAGCTGCTGGAGAAGCTGGGCCTCAAACGCCCCGCCAGCGGCGGGGCGCGCAGCCTGGAGGAGGCCGAGGCCGTGGCCGAGCGCATCGGCTACCCGGTGCTGGTGCGGCCCTCATACGTGCTGGGCGGCCGTGCCATGGAGATCGTTCGCGACGTGGAGTCGCTGCGCAACTACATGCGCTTCGCGGTGAAAGCCTCACCGGAGCATCCGGTGCTGGTGGACCGCTTCCTGGCCGACGCCACCGAGGTGGACGTGGACGCGCTGTGCGACGGCCGGCGCGTGGTGATCGGCGGCGTGATGGAGCACATCGAGGAGGCAGGCGTCCACTCGGGCGACAGCGCCTGCTCGTTGCCCCCGTACTCGCTGGGCAAGGACGTGATCGACGAGATCCTCGCAGCCACCCGCAAGCTGGCCCTGGAGCTGGGTGTGCACGGCTTGATGAACGTGCAGTACGCGGTGAAGGGCGGCGAGCTGTACGTCATCGAGGTGAATCCGCGCGCGTCGCGCACGGTGCCCTTCGTCGCCAAGGCCATCGGTCGCCCCCTGGCCAAGCTGGCTTCCCTGGTGATGGTGGGCAAGACGCTGGAGGAGCTGGGGTTCACCACGGAGATCTGGCCCAGTCACTTCTCGGTCAAGGAAGCCGTCTTCCCGTTCGTGAAGTTCCCCGGCGTGGATACGCTGCTGGGGCCGGAGATGCGCAGCACCGGCGAGGTCATGGGCATCGATTCGGACTTCGGCCGGGCCTACGCCAAGTCGCAGATCCAGGCCGGCAACTCCCTGCCCGAGTCGGGCACGGTGCTGGTCTCGGTGCGCCCGGAGGAGCACGCGAGTGCCTGCCAGCCCCTGGCGGAGCTGCAGCGCCTGGGCTTCCGGGTGCTGGCCACCGAGGGAACGGCCAAGACCCTGGCCGACGCCGGCATTCCCGCCGAGTCGGTCAACAAGGTCAAGGAGGGCTCGCCCCACGTGGTGGACCGCATCGAGGCGGGCGACGTGGATCTGGTGATCAACACCGTGGGCGCGGATCCCCAGGCGGTGCGCGACTCGTTCTCGATCCGCCGGGCCACCCTGCAGCAGGGCATTCCCTACTTCACCACCATGGCCGCCGCCCGAGCCGCCGCCGGCGCCATCGCCGCCCTCCGCCAGGACACCATCGGCGTAAAGTCCCTCCAGGAAATCCACAGCCCCTAGCCCCAGCATTCGTGCATTCGGGGACGTTCCTGCACAACTGCACGCAGTACCACTCCTGCGTTGAGGGACGTTCCTGCGTAACTGCACGGAGTACCACTCCTGGAGGGCAGGACTGACCCCGAATGCAGTTATGCAGGAACGTCCCTCTGTGCAGATCAGGTGCGGCTAAGCTCTGTGGATGGCGGCGAGTCCGTTTGCGAGGGCGTTGGAGGGGGCGTTGGGGCCGCTGCGCTTCGCCGCTCGCGACGACTTCGCGGCGATCGATCGCGTCGTCGATCTGGAGCAGGCGGTTGCGCGCTCGCTGACGCAGATCCAGGAGCTGGCTGTGCCCCGCGGATTGCGCAAGCGGCTGGCGCGCATCGCCAAGGCGTTCGAGGCGCCCCTGGAGGGGGCGAAGCGCCGCAAGGCGGTGGCGAGCGCCCTGGAGGTGCTGTCGCCCATGGCCGCGCCGAGCTTCGCGGAGGATCTGCTGGAGCAGCCGCTCAGCGTGTTGCCGGGGGTGGGTCCCAAACGCGCCGCGGCCTTTGCACGGCGTGGCCTGGGAAACGTCGCCGACCTGCTCTTCCATCTGCCGGCGCGCTACGACGACCGCCGCGCCCTGCTTTCCGTGGAGGCGCTTCAGGTCGGACTGCGCGCCACCTTCGTGGCCCGGGTGCTGCTGGTGGACTTCGTGACGTCGCGGGGCCGGGGAGGGCGCTTCCGGCGCGTCCTCCAGGCGGTGGTGGGCGACGACACCGGCACCGTCAACCTCAAGTGGTTCCATGGCGGCGACGCGCTGCAGGGCATCCTCACCAAGGGCACACGCATCTTGGTGACCGGTGACGTGCGCCGCTACCGCTTCCACAAGGAGCTGCTCCATCCCGACGTGGACGTGCTTCGCGAGGACGAGTCGGCTCCGGAGGATCCGGACCTGCAGCGCCTGGTGGCCGACTACCCCGCG
>CAMYOO010000025.1 GCA_947260035.1 uncultured delta proteobacterium | reverse complement strand
TCCTCCAGGACGAGCCTGAGCCCGCCCACCAGGGCCTCCGCATCTTCGGCCGAGATGAGCCCGGCTCGCCCCAGCATGCGGGCGTGGGCGATCGACCCGCGGACGTCGTAGCGGGCCAGGGCCCGATCGAAATGGATCGAGGCCGAGAACCGCTCGACGGCGGGATCAGTGGCCTGGCGGAAGCGTCCGCCCCAGGCCTTGCCGCGCGTGTGGGACTCTCCCATGCGGCGAAAAGTCGGGAAGATGAGGGGGTTGCGCAACCGGGCCGTGAAGGAGGGCGCCCCTGCGGGCGTCCAAGGCCCCAGGGCTCGCGGCTGCTGCCGCCGCGTGTCACGTTACGGCCCCGGGAGAGGTGGTTGGCTCGAGCGAAGCGACGCGCAAAGCGAGGACGACGGCGGCCGCCGCCGCGCAGGGACCGGTCCCGCCCCGGGGGCTGGCGACGGGTGGCGGCCCTCGTGGTGCTGGTCGGCGGCTTCGGCGTGGGCTTCCTGGTCGGCGGCCGGCTGGTGCAGCTGGACCGGGTGGTCGTCAGCCGCTTCGAGGGGCAGCGTTTCCGGGTCCCGTCCCGGGTGCTCTCGGCGCCCACCATCCTCTATCCCGGCCTGGATATCGAGCGGATCGGCCTGCGCAACCTGCTGGATCGGCTGGGCTATCGCAGCGAGGTGAAGCGGGGGCGGCTCGACCTGGGCCGCCTGGCCATCGGCCACCAGGCCTGGGCCAAGGGCGGCGCCCGGGTTCACCTGCGCGGCTTCGATCATCCCACCCGGCCCGAGCGGCCCCGGGACGTGCTGCTGAGGCTGGACGGAAAGGTGGTGCGCGAGATCCTCGAGCTTCCCGAAGGCCGGCCGCTGGGCGCGGTGCTCCTGGAGCCCGAGCCGGTCGGCTCCTACTACGGACCCGACCGGGAGCAGCGGGACCTGGTGCAGCTGGCCGACGTCCCGCAGCACCTGCTGGACGCCATCCTGGCGGTGGAAGACCAGCGCTTTCAAAGCCATCACGGGGTCGATGTGCGGCGCATCGTGGGCGCGGCCATCGCCAACCTGAGGGCCGGCTCGATTCGCCAGGGCGGCAGCACGCTCACCCAGCAGCTGGCCAAGAACTTCTTCCTGAGCCCCGACCGGACGGTCCGCCGCAAGCTGGACGAGGCCGCCATGGCCATGATCATGGAGGCCCGGTACGCCAAGGACGAGATCCTCGAGGCCTACCTGAACGAAATCTACCTGGGCCAGCGCGGAGCGACGGCCGTTCATGGAGTGGGCGAGGCGGCGCGGTACTACTTCGGCAAGCCTGTGCGCCACCTGCGGGCAGCCGAGTCGGCGCTGCTGGCGGCGATCATTCAGAGCCCCAACGCCACCTCCCCGTTCCGCCACGAAGAGAAGGCGGTGGAACGACGCAATCTGGTGCTGGCGCTGATGTACGAGCAGGGCCGACTCGACGCCGCCGGCTATCGAGAGGCCCGCGAGGATCCGCTGGTGCTGGCCGCCCACCGGCAGGAGATGCGCGGCGCCCGCTACTTCCTGGATGCGCTGCGTCGCCAGCTCCCCGAAGTCTATGGGCCCGGCACGCTGACCTCGGAGGGGCTGCGCATCTACTCGACGCTGGACTTCCGGCTCCAGCAGGCGGCCATCGACTCGCTGGTGGCAGGCTTGGAGGATCTGGAGAAGCGCCACCCGCGGCTGCGGCGCGACGATCCGGCGCGTCGTCTCCAGGGCTGCATCATCGCGCTGCGGCCTCAGACGGGGGAGATCCTGGCACTGGTGGGAGGCCGCTCCTACGGGGTGTCCCAGTTCGATCGCTGCACCCAGGCGCGCCGTCCGGCGGGGAGCGCGTTCAAGCCCTTTGTCTACGTCGCGGGCCTGGAGCCCAGAGCGGGCGGCCCCCGCATCACACTGGCGTCCGTGCTGGACGATTCGCCGCTGCGGGTGGATCTGCCCACCGGCCCCTGGGAGCCGGAGAACTTCGATCACAAGTTCCACGGGATGGTGAGCGTGCGCGAGGCCATGGAGCGATCGCTCAACGTCGCCACCGCACGCCTGGCCCAGGACGTGGGCATCGGGCGCGTGGCCGATGTCGCCCGCCGCCTGGGCGTCGAGAGCCCGCTGCCGTCGGTACCGAGTCTGGCCCTGGGGGCTGCCGACGTGTCGCCGCTGGAGATGGCGCGCGCCTACGCCACCCTGGCGGGCGGAGGCGTGCGGCCCGAGATCCGCACCTTCGAGGACCTGGTCGACGCCAATGGCAACACGGTTGCCCGGCGGGACATCGGCTTTCGCCGCGTCATCGATGGGGGAACGGCCTGGCTCACCGTCTCGTTGCTGGAGGGGGTGGTTGAACGGGGGACCGCCTATGGGGTTCGCCGCATGGGTTTGAAGGGGCCGGTGGCCGGGAAGACCGGCACCAGCGACGACGAGCGCGACGCTTGGTTCGTGGGCTTCACCCCGGAGCTGGTGGTGGCCGTGTGGGTGGGCTTCGACGAGCCGCAGAGCCTGGGGATCAGCGCCGGCCGCGTGGCTGTTCCGATCTGGGCCCGCTTCGCGATGGCGGCCACCGGCGGCAGCGTTCGCGGCAGCTTTCTGCCGCCGCCCGAAATCCGCGAGCTGGACATCGAGCCGGATACGGGGGCGCTGGCCCTGGCGGGATGCCCCGTCGCACGCCGGGAATACTTCCTGGCCGGCACCGAGCCCACCCATACTTGTCCTCCGGGGCAGGAGCCGGGCTTCGCCCTGGAGCGCGAGGCCGATCGCCTGCGGGATTCGTTCATGAAATGGCTCGACGACGTGATGAACTGAGCCGGAGATGAGGATCTCGCGCCGGCTGTGCCGGATCGCCGTGGTGATCGCCCTGCTGGGCGCGGCTTGTGCGCAGCCCTCGCCTTCGCGCCAGCCGATCGGCGCGCTGCGGCTGTCCCAGGTGGCGGACCAGGGCGACGCGGAGCGCCGCAGCTCCATGCAGCTGGTGCTTCGAGGCTTGGAGTCGGATGCGGATGCGCGCCCCCACGAAGCGCTTTCGGACTACCAGACGGCGCTGCGCGTGGATCCGGGGAATCCCTACGCCTACCTCGCACTGGCGAGACAGCATGCCTACGGACGTACCCGACGATGCCGCCCCGCTGCTCGAGCGCGCGCGTACGATCGACCCCTGGGTGTGGAACGACGGCGCGTTGGGCGCCGCCGAGCTCCGATAGCTCCCCCGCAGGGCGTGTGATAGCTTCGCTTCCTTCATGACTCCCAAGCTCAAAGCGTTCCTGGTGGCGTTCGGGATCGCCCTGCCGCTGGATGTGGCGTCGAAGCTCTGGGTCGCAAGTTCGCTCGGGTACGCCGAGCGCATCACTGTGATCGACGGCTTCTTCTACATCACCCACGTGCGCAATCCCGGCGCCGCCTTCGGCATGTTCACCGACATCGCCTCCGACATCCGGATTCCCGTCTTCATCGGCGTCGCGTTGATCGCAGTCGGGATCATCGTGTCGTTCTATCGGAACCTCGCCCCCGGGGATCGGTTCACGGCCCTGACTCTCGGTCTCATCCTGGGTGGGGCGATTGGGAACCTGCTCGACCGCATCTTCCGCGCCGAGGTGGTCGACTTCCTGCACTTCCGTCTGTGGAGCGGCTATTCGTGGCCCGACTTCAACTTCGCGGACAGCTTTATCGTCGTCGGTGTGGCCCTGCTGTTGCTGCAGCTCATCGCCGCCGAAGGCGAAAGTCGCGCCGGTAACAGCACGCCGGAACCCGGCACCTGATTCCACGCGCGTCAATCCCAAAAAAGTTTCGCCGAGTCGCTCGCGGGTCCCGCGCCGATTGTTTCCATCGGGTCGCGCCGTTCGGTCGCTATCGAGATACACTATCTAGAGTCACGCGAAGATTCTCGTTGAAAAAGCAGCGACGGATTGTTGACAGTCACGTTACAAGCTGCCATAGAAACTCACCTGCTCGAGTGTGATGGACGGCTGACACGGATCAGCACCACACACTGTTCGTGAGTGGCTTCGGTAACCTCCCCCGGGGCGGCTTCAAAAAAAGCCTTGGCCGGGTCGAAGGGCAGCGGCAACGGTGAAAAAGGCAAAGAGCGACTACACCATTCAGACCGTCGTGAATGCCCTGCGTGTCCTGGAGACCTTCCAGGACGCAGAAGAGCTGGGCGTTACCGACATCGCACGGTCTCTCGACCTGCACAAGAACAACGTGTTTCGTCTTCTCGCGACCCTGGAGCTGCAGGGTTACATCGAGCAGCGAGACGGCGGGCCGTACCGGCTCGGTACGCGTTGTCTCGAGCTGGGCCGTGCCTACTCCCGCGCGGGTGGCGACCTGCTGCGCCGCGCGGGCGCTTCGCTCGATGCGCTGGCCCGGGAAACCGGTGAGACCGCGCATATGGCCGTGTTGCGTGACTTCGAAGTCGTGCACCTGGATGGTCGCGAGTCGTCGCAGCTCCTGCGGGTCGGTTCGCGGGTGGGCCGGCGCCTGCCCGCCCACTGCACGGCGCTGGGCAAGGTGCTGCTGGGCTGCGCGGACGAGCGGCTTCGCAGCGACTACGACCGCTGGATCACGGCCTCCGGTGGCCTGGAAACGCGCACCGAAAGCTCGGTCGTGGATCGCGACAAGCTCTTCGAGCACCTGCGGGGAGTCGCGGTGCGCCGGGTGGCCGTGGACCTGGAGGAGTGTGAGCCCGGCCTGTGCTGCGTCGCGGCCCCGGTCTTCGACGACACGGGCCATCTCGTGGCCGCTCTCTCGGTCTCCGGCCCCAGCGTCCGCCTGGACCCGGAGTCCCTGGTCGCCGAGGTGGCGCCGCGCGTCTCCGCTGCGGCAGATCGGCTGTCGTCGGAGCTGGGGTACAGCGCGTAGCCTCCGGACTCCGCGTCGAGGCAGGACCGCAGCCCCGCCTGGGCGGCCAGGCCGCCCGAGCTTGGGGCCCGCAAGCGCCGCCCAATGAGCATGGCCATGCGCCGGAGCTGGCCGCGGCGCGCGCAGCGAGCCGCAGGCGAGCGAAGGGGCTCGGCCGCCTAAGAATTGCGCTTGCCTGTGCGCTCCGAGCCAGTACTTTGGGTCTAAGTGCTTGAAATCAGTGAAAAAATGACCATGAGTCAGATTCGAGGTGCGGCATGGACTTCCATCTGAGCGACGAGCAGCTCGCCCTTCAAGAGACGGCCCGGCGCTTCGCCAAGGAGGAAATCGCTCCCAAGGCAGCCGAGTACGATCAGTCCGGCGAGTTTCCCAGGGAAATCATGAAGAAGGCCTGGGAGCTGGGTCTGTCCAGCACCTGCATCCCGCCCGAGCACGGCGGCGTGGGCCTGGGCGTGATGGACAGCTGCATTGCCACCGAGGAGCTCTCCTGGGGCTGCTCGGGAATGGCGACGTCGATCATGTGCAACGACCTGGGCCTCATGCCGGTCCTGGTCGGCGGCAGCGAGGAGCAGAAGGCAGAGTGGCTGGGCACCTGCGCCAGCGATTTCAAGATGATCTCCTTCTGCCTCTCCGAGCCGGACGCCGGGTCGGACGTGGCGGGGATTCAGCTGCTGGCCGAGAAGGACGGCGACGACTACGTCCTCAACGGCACCAAGTGCTGGATTACCAACGGTGGTGTGGCGGATATCTACACCGTCTTCGCCACCCTCGATCGAGGCAGCCGCCACAAGGGGATCTGCGCCTTCGTCCTGCCCTCCAACACCCCCGGGGTGACCCCGGGCAAGAAGGAGGACAAGATGGGTCAGCGGGCCAGCGATACCTGCGTGATCCACTTCGACAACGTTCGCGTTCCCGCGGCCCAGCGCCTGGGCCAGGAGGGCGAGGGCTTCAAGATCGCCATGCGCACCCTGGACCGGACGCGCCCGCCGATCGGGGCCCTGGCCACGGGGATCGCGCGCCGCGCCATGGACGAATCGGTGGCCTACGCCAAGGAGCGCAAGGCATTCGGCTTCCCGATCGCAGGCTTCCAGGCCGTCCAGTTCATGCTGGCCGACATGGCCAAGGACATCGAAGCGGGTCGGCTCCTCACCATGCAGAGCGCCTGGATGGTCGACCAGGGCCTGCGCGCCGCCAAGATGTCGTCCTTCGCCAAGTGCTTCGCCACGGACACCGCCATGCGCGTCACCACCGACGCGGTCCAGGTCTTCGGGGGCAACGGCTACACAAAGGAGTACCCGGTCGAGAAGCTGATGCGGGACGCCAAGCTGATGCAGATCTACGAGGGCACCAACCAGATCCAGCGCCTCGTGATCGCGCGGGAGCTTCTGAAGGAGTAAAGAACAGAGGGTCGCAGCCCAGACCGAGACCGATCGAAGCTCCGAGCCAATGGCCCGCAAGAGCGGCCCTCGGAGCAAGGGTCATCCCCGGGTGGTGGATGCGGCGCGCGCAGGGAGCCGAAGGCGAGCGTAGGGCCTCGGCCGGCTCAGAATGGTAGAATCCCGCCTCCGAACCCCCCACCGGGGAGACTGGTCCTCCCGTCTCTCCGTCTCGTCATCGGAAAGGACCCGGCGCGTGATCACCAGGGAACAGGCCTTGGCGTACCACGCGCAGGGCAGACCGGGGAAGATCAAGGTCGTCCCGACCAAGCCGACGGCCACCCAGGTCGATCTGTCGATGGCGTATTCACCCGGGGTTGCCGAGCCCTGCCGAGAGATCGCCGCCGATCCCTCCGACGTCTTCAAGTACACAGCCAAGGGCAACCTGGTGGCGGTGGTGAGCAACGGCACCGCCGTGCTGGGCCTGGGGAACATCGGTGCGCTGGCCGGCAAGCCCGTGATGGAGGGCAAGGGCGTCCTCTTCAAGCGCTTCGCGGATGTCGACTGCTACGACATCGAGATCGACAGCGAGGATCCGGAGGACGTGATCCGGACCTGCGAGCTGATCGCGCCCACCTTCGGCGGGATCAACCTGGAAGACATCCGCGCTCCCGAGTGCTTCGAGATCGAGGAGCGGCTGATCGAGAGCCTGGACATCCCGGTCTTTCACGATGACCAGCACGGCACCGCGATCATCTCCGGCGCGGCCTTCCTGAACGCGCTGGAGATCACGGGCCGCTCGATTGCGAAGACCCGCGTCGTCATCTCGGGCGCCGGGGCCTCGGGCATCGCCTGCGCCCGCCTCTACCACGACCTGGGCGTTCCCCGCGAGAACCTGGTGCTGGCCGACAGCCGGGGGGTCGTCTACCAGGGGCGCGTCGAGGGCATGAACCCGTACAAGCAGCTGTTCGCCACCGAGCGGCCCGAGCGCACGCTCGGCGAGGCCCTGCGCGGTGCCGACGTCTTCCTGGGACTGTCGGCCGCGGGCGTTGTGACGCCGGACATGGTCCAGGGTATGGCCAAGCATCCCATCATCTTTGCCATGGCCAACCCGGACCCGGAGATCCTGCCCGACCAGGTGGCCGAGGTCCGCGACGATGCGATCATGGCCACAGGTCGCTCGGATTATCCCAACCAGGTCAACAACGTGCTGGGCTTCCCCTTCATCTTCCGGGGCGCGCTGGACGTGCGCGCCAGCAAGATCAACGAGCCCATGAAGATCGCGGCCGTGAACGCGTTGGCGGAGCTGGCCCGGCGCGGTGAGGCCATCCCCGAAGTGGTGCGCCGAGCCTATCCTCAGGAGTCCTTCGACTTCGGCGTCAACTACATCATCCCCAAGCCCTTCGATCCCCGGGTTCTGCTCTACGTGGCGCCCGCCGTCGCTGCGGCGGCCATGGAAACCGGCGTCGCCCGGCGGACCGTGGATCTGGGGGAGTACGAGGCCCGACTGGAACAAACGGTGGGCGACCTCGCCAACCTCTGAACCGAAACCCTCACCTCGAAGACGGATTATGTCGCTGGAACAGAAGATCAAGAAACTGGAAGAGCTGAACGCCCAGGCCCTGCTCGGGGGTGGCGAGGCGCGCGTGGAGCGCCAGCACGAGCAAGGCAAGCTCACCGCCCGCGAGCGGATAGAGCTGCTGCTGGACCCCGGAACCTTCGTGGAGACGGACAAGTTCGTCGTCCACCGCTGCACCGATTTCGGCATGCAGGAGAAGAGGTTCCTGGGCGACGGCGTGGTAACCGGGTACGGACGCATCGAAGGCCGGCAGGTGTTCCTGTTTGCACAGGACTTCACCGTCTTCGGCGGCAGCCTCTCCGGCGCCTTCGCCGAGAAGATGTGCAAGGTGATGGACCTGGCCGCCAAGGTGGGAGCGCCCTTTATCGGCCTCAACGACGGCGCCGGGGCGCGCATCCAGGAAGGCGTGGTCTCGCTGGGCGGCTACGGGGACGTCTTCCTGCGCAACGTCATGCAGTCGGGTGTGATCCCGCAGATCTCGGCCATCATGGGCCCCTGCGCCGGCGGCGCGGTCTACTCGCCCGCCATGACCGACTTCATCCTGATGGTGAAGAACACCAGCAACATGTTCATCACCGGGCCGGACGTCATCAAGACGGTGACCCACGAGGAGGTGACGTCGGAGCAGCTGGGCGGCGCCATGACCCACGCCAGCAAGAGCGGGGTCAGCCACTTCGCCACCGCCAGCGAGGAGGAGTGCCTCCAGCTGATCCGGAACCTGGTGTCCTTCATCCCCCAGAACAATCTGGAGGATCCGCCCTTCGTCCCCACCGAGGACGATCCGCACCGCCAGGACCCGCGGATCTCCACCCTGGTTCCGGACGAGCCCACCAAGCCCTACGACATCCGCGACCTGATCCAGATCGTGGTAGACGACCAGAACTTCCTGGAGGTCCACGCCAACTGGGCGAAGAACATCGTGGTGGGCTTCGGGCGCTTCGGCGGCCGCTCGGTGGGCATCGTGGCCAACCAGCCCGCCTTCCTGGCGGGCTGCCTGGACATCGACGCGTCGAAGAAGGCCGCGCGCTTCGTGCGCTTCTGCGACGCGTTCAACCTGCCCATCGTGACGTTCGTGGACGTGCCCGGGTTCCTGCCGGGCACCGAGCAGGAGTTCGGCGGAATCATCACCCACGGCTCCAAGCTGCTCTACGCCTTCGCCGAGGCCACGGTGCCCAAGGTCACCGTGATCACGCGCAAGGCCTACGGCGGCGCGTACGTGGTCATGAGCTCGAAGCACATCCGGGCCGACGTCAACCTGGCCTACCCCACCGCCGAGCTGGCGGTGATGGGCCCCGACGGCGCGGTGAACATCGTGTTCCGCAACGAGCTCAAGGACGCCTCGGACCCCGTGGCCCGCAAGGACGAGCTGGTGGAGGACTATCGCGAGAACTTCGCCAGCCCCTACAAGGCCGCAGAGCTCGGCTACATCGACGGGGTGATCCAGCCCGAGGAAACCCGGCCGCGGATCATCCAGTCCCTGGAGATGCTGTCCACCAAGCGGGATACGAACCCGCCCAAGAAGCACGGAAACATCCCGCTGTGAGCTTCAAGAAGATCCTCATCGCGAACCGGGGGGAAATCGCGGTTCGCACCATTCGCGCCTGCCACGAGATGGGCATCAAGGCCGTTGCGATCTACTCCGACGTGGACCGCGACGCGCTCCACGTGCGTTACGCCGACGAGGCCTACCCGTGCGGCCCGCCGCCGGCCTCCGAGTCCTACCTGATCGGCGAGCGCATCCTCGAGATCGCCAAGCGCTGCGGCGCCGAGGCCATCCACCCGGGCTACGGCTTCCTGGCCGAGAACGGCGACTTCTCGGACCTGTGCGAGAAGGAGGGCGTGGTCTTCATCGGTCCCCCGGGCGACGTGATGCGCTCCATGGGCGACAAGGTGACGGCCCGTCAGACCATGGAGAAGGCCGGCGTCCCCATCGTGCCGGGCACCACCGAGCGCATGACCGACGAGGAGGCCGAGGCCTGGATCCGCGACGTGGGCCCGCCGGTGATGGTGAAGGCCAGCGCCGGCGGCGGCGGCAAGGGCATGCGCCTGGTTCGCGAGGAGAGCGAGATCGCCCAGGCACTGGCGCGAGCGCGCAGCGAGGCCAAGGCCTCGTTCGGCGACGACTCGCTCTACGTGGAGAAGTTCATCGAGGAGCCGCGCCACATCGAGATCCAGGTCCTGGCCGACGGGCACGGCAACGCCATCCACCTGGGCGAGCGCGAGTGCTCGATCCAGCGGCGCCATCAGAAGGTGATCGAGGAGGCGCCGGGCAACGGCATCACCGAGGAGACTCGCTCCCAGATGGGCGAGGCCGCGGTCGCGGCATGCAAGGCCGTGGGGTACAAGGGCGCCGGCACCTGCGAGTTTCTGATGGGCGCCGACGGCCACTTCTACTTCCTGGAGATGAACACCCGGGTCCAGGTCGAGCACGCCATCACCGAGGAGATCAGCGGCGTGGACATCGTGAAGGCGATGATCCGCGTGGCGGCCGGGGAGCCCCTGGGCATCGACCAGGCGGACGTGAAGCTCTCGGGTCACGCTATCGAGGCCCGCATCTACGCCGAGGACCCGGAGAAGGGGTTCCTGCCCTCGCCCGGACAGATCGCGGTCTACCGGCCGGCCGGCGGGATCGGAGTGCGCGTGGACAGCGGCGTCTACCAGGGGGCACGGGTCACACCCCACTACGACCCGATGGTGGCCAAGCTGGTCACCTGGGGCGCCGACCGCAAAGAGGCGATCGATCGCATGCGCCGGGCCCTGTCCGAGTTCGTGGTGAAGGGCATCAAGACCTCGATCCCCTTCCACCGCAAGGTGATGAACAACCCGGTCTTCCTGGAAGGGAAGTACGACACGGGCTTCGTGGACGAGCATATGGACGGGGGCATGGGCGAGCCCGAGGAGCCGGGCGATGAGCGCCGCGTGGCGCTGATGATGGCGGCGATCGCGGCCTACCGCCGTGACAAGGAGCGCGCGGAACGCGCCTCCGCGACGGTGGTTGGCGGCGGCGATGCTGCGCCGTGGAAGAGCTACGGCCGGCGCAGCCAGATGCGGGGCATGCTGCGATGAATTACCTGGTCGGCGAAAAGAAGGCTGAGAAGGAAACCGTCGGACTCATCGAGATCGGCGAAGGCCTCTTCGAGATATCGGTGGACGGCGCAACCGTCCGCGTCGACATCGTGAAGAGCGGACCCACCGTCTTCTCCTTGATCGAAGAGGGTCGGCAGTGGGAGGCCGCCGTCGAGGAGCGGGACGCCCACGGCTTCGACGTGCTGGTGAGCGGCCGCCTCTTCCATCTGGAGGCCGAGGACGAGCGCAGCGGTCGCCTGGCCCAGTCCGCCAAGGTGTCGGCCAGCGGGCCCCAGACCGTCGAGGCCGAGATGCCGGGCAAGGTGATCAAGGTCGAGGTGGCGGTCGGAGACGACGTGACCGAGGGCCAGGGCGTGGTGATCCTCGAAGCCATGAAGATGGAGAACGAGATCCCCTCGCCCATCGACGGGAAGATCACCGAGATCAGCGTGGCCGAAGGCGACACCGTCGAAAGCGGCGCCCCCCTCTTCATCGTCGAACCCACCCCCGCCCCCGAGTGACCCGTCAACTAACGGGACTGTCCCTTTAGTTTCCGATGCGGCGGATTTTGCTCGATACGGACATCGGAAGCGACGTGGACGACGCGCTGGCGCTGGGGCTGGTGCTGGCGTGTCCCGATGAGCTGGATCTGGTGGCGGTGACCACCGTGGCTCGGGACACCGAGCTGCGAGCCCGGCTGGCTGCGCGCATGCTGGCGCTGGGCGAACGCGACGACGTAGACGTGTGCACGGGGGAGCGCGAAGCGCTGCTGCGCCCGGAGCGTTTCGGCTGGTTCCGCCACGAGGAAGCCATGCTGGCCGACGGCCCGGAGGGGCAGCTCTCCGCGGAGCCGGCGGCCGAGCGGATCGTGCGCGCCGCGCGCGAAGTGGACGACCTCGAGATCGTGATGATCGGGCCCATGACGAACCTGGCCCGAGCCCTGGCGCTGGACCCGGAGCTTCCGGGTCGCGTGGGTGGCTTGACCATCATGGGCGGTCACATCCGCGAGGTGAAGATCGGCGACCACGTGTGCAGCCCTGGGATCGACTACAACCTGTGCTCGGATCCCGAGGCCAGCGTCACCGTTCTGTGCGCCGGCTTCCGCACCACCCTGGTCAGCGCCGACGTGACGCTCCAGACCTGGCTGCACGAAGCGGATCTGGCGCGCCTGGATGCGGGAGGCCCGTTGGCCCGCTCCATCGCCGACCAGGTGCGCATCTGGGCGCCGACGCAGCGCCAGCTCTTCACCGGCCTGGGCGGGACCCTGGCCGAGGACAACGTGGCCTTCCTGCACGACCCGCTCACCGTGTGGGCCCTGGTGGACGACTCCGCCCTCACCTTCGAGGACCTGCGCATCGTGGCCACCCAGGAGCGCGGCGTCCTGCGCACCCTGGAGGTGGATCCCGCACTGGGGATCGGCGCCGAGATGCGCGTGGCGACGCGCGTCGACAGCCGCGCCGCGGAGGCCGCCATCCTGGACCGGCTACTGCGCCTGTAGGCTCCGGGGATCGTCTTCGGCCGCCTTCTTGCGCGGCTGGAAGAGGAACGCGGCGCCGACGCCGAGGAAGTAGAGCCCCACCAGCGGGATGGCCAGGAAGACCTGGCTCACCACGTCCGCGGGCGTGAGGAGCGCGCCGGCTACGAACGCCAAGAGCACCGAGTAGGGGCTCCAGCGCAGCAGGGTGCGGGCGTCCACGATCCCGGCCAGGGCCAGGAACACCACCAGCACCGGCAGCTCGAACGCGAACCCGAAGGCCAGGAAGAGCCGCGTGGTCAGGCCGAAGACCTCGCGCATCGTCCAGGCGGCCACCACGAAATCGCTCTCGAAGCCCTGGAAGAATTTGAACATCAGGGGGAAGACCACCTGGTGGCCGAAGCCGCAGCCCAACACGAAGAGCACCGTGGAGACCACCACGAACGGCAGCGCCACGCGCTTCTCTTTCTGGTAGAGGCCCGGCGCGATGAACGACCAGAGCTGCCAGAACACCACCGGCAGGGACAGCACGAAGCCCGCCAGCAGGGCGCTCTTCAGGTAGGTGAAGAAGATCTCGGTGGGGGCGATGGCCTGGAGCTGCCCTCCGCCCAGGGCCTGGGTCGCAGGCTCCAGCACGAAGCCGAAGATCTGCTCCTTGAAGCTCCAGGCGGCCGCGCTGGCTATGCCCCAGGCGATGAGCAGCCGGAAGAGCCGCTTGCGCAGCTCGGCCAGGTGCTCGGTCAGAGGCAGGGGCGTATCGTCCATCCGTTACGAACTTCGCTCGGCGTCCGCTGAGGCGTCGTCGTCGTCGCTCTCGTCGGCCTCGGCCATGGCGGGCTCAGCGGTTGTGGGCGCAGGAAGCTCCGGGCCGGGCGCCGGAGTGGGTTCCGCCAGCTCCCTGCCGGGTTCCGGGTCGGGTTCCGGATTGGGCTCCGGCGCGGGCCTGGGCGGCGGCGGCTCGTTGAAGTCCAGGTGCTGGCGCAGCTCGGTGGACGCACGGCGGAACTCGGCGAAGGCCCGGCCCATGGAGCGGGCCAGCTCCGGGAGCTTCTTGGGCCCGAATACGAGCAGGGCGATCACCAGGATCACCAGCAGTTCCTGGAAGCCGACGCCGAACATGCGAAAACCCCTTCGAACCAGGCAATCTAGCCCGGGTGGGGGGCGGCGTCGCCCGTTCAGGCCCGGTGCAGGATGGCGCGTCGCCGGGCCGGCCGCGGTCCGGGCCGCGGCGGCAGCTCCGCGTCGCTGGACGCGGAAGCGGCGCGTTGGCCTTCATCCAGCAGCGACAGGCCCAGCAGGCTGGAATCCTGGCCCGGCCGGCACCACACCACCCGGGCAAGGGCTTCGAGCGCCGGCCGCCCGTCGATGCTTCGGAGCGTGAGGTGCAGCAACGACCCGACACTCTGCTCGCGGTCCGCCTCGAGGCACATCCCCGAGGTGGAGAGGTCACGAGTGAAGCCCACCTGCCATCCCCGGGCCGCCGAAGCCCTGGGATACGGGCAGTACTCCACGAGCCGGACCTCCGCCGTGCGCGCCTCGCGACGCGTCGCGGCCTCCGGAGCTTCGTGGCTTCCGCGTCCCCCCCGAAACAGCGGAAGCAGGGTCGGTGCCACAGTCACGTCCGAACCCCCCCATTCTGCACCGACGATGCGGCCGGCACTCGATCAAACGCCGGCCCCGAAACCGCCTGGGCCAGCATGTCCACGGGGACATCGCCGTCCTGGCTTTCGAGAAGCGCGACGAACTCCTTGGCCAGATCGGGATCGAACTGGCTTCCGGCGCAGTCGCGGATCTCGAGGATCGCCTTCTCATGCGAGCGGGCCCGGCGGAAGGGCCGGTCGCTCGTCATCGCATCGAACACGTCGGCCAGCTGCAGCACCCGTGCGGCCAGCGGGATCTCATCGCCGGCCAGGCCGTCCGGATAGCCGCGGCCGTCCCAGCGCTCGTGATGGCAGCGGATCGTCTCCGCCACCGGCCCGGGCATGCCCAGGGGCTCGACGATCCGGGCGCCCACGGCGGCGTGCGCCTTCACCACGTCGAGCTCTTCGCTGTCCAGCGGCGCGGGCTTGGCCAGGACTTCTTCCGGAACGCCTACCTTCCCGATATCGTGAAGGAAAGCTGCAATGCGAATATGTTCGCGTTCTGCTCCCGAGAGGCACAGACGCTCGGCCAGCAGCCCGGCGTAGAGTGCCGTCCGGCGGGCGTGGCCGATCATGAACGAGTCCTTGGCCTCGATCGTCTCTGCCAGCACCTGAAGCATCTGGAGCTGCCGAACCGGCTTCTCGCTGCGGTCGAGCTCGTGATTGGCGTGGTCGATGGCGGTCTGGAGCCGGCCATGCAGATAGGGGCTCGTGTCCAGGTCGGTGAGGATGTCGGCCACCTGGCGCTCGCGGCCCACGGCGTTTCCCAGGTTCTCCAGGAAGCCGACCATATGGCGCCGGCCCGTCTGCCGGACCACGGCGCGCGTCACGGCGGCGGATACCTGGACCACGTCGAAGGGCTTCTGGAGGTAGTCGGCGATGCCGAAACGCACCGCCTCGCTGGCCGACTCCACGGTTCCCCAGCCCGTGATCACGATGATCTCGATCTGGGGGAACTCGCAGCGCATGGTGCGCATCAGCTCGTCGCCCCCCAGGCCGGGCATGTTGAGATCCAGCGTCACCAGGTTCACCGGGATGGTCCGCAGGATCTCCAGGGCTTCGGGCCCGGTGGAGGCGGTGAGGACCCGGTGGGTCGGCTTGAGGATGATGCGGAGGGACTCGCGCGGGCCGCGCTCGTCGTCGACGATCAGGATCGTGGCTCGGGTCGGGTTCTGAAGCTGGTCCATTGCTGGCTCCCCGTGCCCTCCTGGCCACTTCCTTCGCAACGCCCGTGCCAATTCTGTGTCGCATGTGCACAGGTTGGTGTAAGTCGTCAGAAACAAAACAGAGTTATCATTTTCGGCGGGCGCGCTTCGGGGTCCACGAAACGCCTCTTGCCGTACACAGAGGAACGTTTGTGATCAAGATCACGTTCTAACTGACTGATTTATATGATCTTTTCTTGATTGTTCCGGAAAGAACGCTCAGCTGGATGAGTTCACGTCCGGACCGCCGAGCTGGTAGCGATCGATCTTCAGCTTGAGCTGTCGGCGCGTGATGCCCAGCTGCGCGGCCGCCTGGGTCTGGTTCCAGCCGCTGGACTCGAGAGCCTCGCGCAGCAGCTCGGACTCGAAGCGCGCCACGGCCTCGTCGAATCCCAGCCGGCCGGCCCGGACCTGCTCGCCCAGGGTGGCCATGCGGGCGCCTTCGACCACGGCCTCGGGCAGGTCCGCGGGCTGGAGCTCTTCGCGACCCGAGAGCGCAGCCGCGCGCTCGATGGCGTTCTCCAGCTCGCGAACGTTGCCGGGCCAGGCGTAGCCTTGGAGAAGCTCGGCGGCCTCGGGCGCCAGCGACAGCTTGCCGTGCCCGCCCTCGCTCGTGATGCGCGCCAGCACGTGCCGGGCCAGCAGCGGAATGTCCTCGCGGCGCTGGCGCAGGGGCGGGATCGCCAGCGGCACCACGTTGATGCGGTAGTAGAGATCCGAGCGGAACTCTCCGGCCTGGATGCTGGCTTCCAGGTCGCGGTTGGTCGCGGCCACGATGCGGACGTCCACATGGATCGGCTGGGTTCCGCCCAGGCGTTCGACGACGCGTTCCTGCAGGGCGCGCAGCAGCTTGCCCTGCATCGCGGGCGCGATCTCCCCGACCTCGTCCAAGAAAAGGGTTCCGCCGTCGGCGGCTTCGAAGCGGCCGATGCGCTTCTCGCGCGCGTCGGTGAATGCGCCGCGTTCGTGGCCGAAGAGCTCACTCTCCAGCAGCGTCTCCGGGATTGCCGCGCAGTTCACGGCGATGAAGGGGCCGTCGCTGCGCGGTCCCAGGTCGTGCAGCGCTCGCGCCACGAGCTCCTTGCCGGTGCCGCTCTCGCCCCGGATCAGCACGCTGGTCCTGGAGAGGGCGACCCTTTCGATCGCGCGGAAGAGCTCCTGCATGGGTGCGCTGCGGCCGACCATGGCTCCCAGGTGGTCGCGCTGCGATACCTCGTCGCGCAGGCGCACGACCTCCTGCTCCAGTGCTCCCTGTTCCAGAAGCCTGCGGATCTTGATGCGCAGGGCATCCAATTCGAACGGCTTGGTGACGTAGTCGGCGGCGCCAAGTTTCATGGCCTTGACGGCGGTGGCTACGGTCTTGGTCGCCGTGAGCACGATGACCGGTGCGGGTACACCGCGCTCCGACAGATCGGAGAGCAGGTCCAGACCGCTGCGTCCCGGCATCACCAGGTCCAGCAGTATCAGGTCGGGCGGCGTCTTCTCCACCGCCAGCAGCGCTTCGACGGCGCTTCCGGCAGTCACCACCTGGCACTCCTCCTTGAGGAGCTGGCGCAGTGATTCTTGGACGCCGGGCTCGTCGTCGATGACGAGGACGAGAGGCATCTCAGCACGATAACGCAAAGTCGCCTCGGCACGGCAATTCTTGGCCGGCCCAGGCCCTCCGCTCGCCTACGGCTCACTGCGCGCCCTCGCCCATCTCCGGAGCATGCGCGTAGTGGTTTGCCTCGGGCTTGCGGGCCACGGGCCCCGTCGATTCGGCTGCCGCAGCAGGGCCTAGCTCCGGTCTCGACGCGGGCGCAGAGACTGGGGCTATGCCCTACACCGGTTGGATGCGTCGCTGGAGCCTATGGCCCGCAAGCGCCGCCCTTCGCGCGGGGCCAAGCTGCGGAGACCGCTGCGGCGCGCGCAGTGAGCCGAAGGCGAGCGAAGGGCCTCGGCCGGCTCAGGCTGGAAGATCGATCAGAATGACCGTCTCGCGGCTGTCGGCGGTGCTGGCGGTCATGGTGCCGCCCTGGGAACGCACCACCGCGTCGGCCAGTACCAGCTCCAGGGCGGTTTCCGCCAGGGAGATGCCCTCCACCTCGACCGAGGGCACGATCACGTCGGGGCTCTCGAAGCGCATCAGCACGCGCACCGCCGGACCGCCTCGCAGCCCGTCTTCGTGATGCCGAGAGGCCACGTAGATGTCGCCGCGTTCCGGTACCAGCTCCAGCGCCTTGCCCAGCAGTGCATCGAAGGCGAAGCGAAGCTGGGCGGCGTCGGCCCGGGCCATGCCCAGCTCGCGATCCAGCTCGCGCAGCACCACCAGGCGTCGGGTCTGGATCTCGTCGCGCTGGGCCTCCAGCAGCTCATCCAGCAGCGCCGAGACGTCCACGGGCTTGCACTCGGGTGCGCCCAGGGCCGCGAAGCGCGCCAGGCGGTCCACGGTGGATTCGATGCGCCGCACGTCGTCCGCCACCACCCCGGCGAAGCGGCCGCGGAAGTCCGGATCGTCGAAGCGTTCGGGCAGCAGCGACGAGAAGGTGCGGATGGCGACCAGCGGGTTGCGCACCTCGTGGGTGATGGCGCCTACCAGCTTGCGCAGGGAGTCCTCGGCCATGGCCAGGGGAGGCGCAGCGCCGACCTCGGCGTGCCGGGGCGGCTCGGGCTCGGCCGGGGCGAGCACCGCCGGAGTCGCCGTGGTCCGTCGCTCGGGGGCGGCCTCCACGGCCGGCGGCAGGTCCGGCTCGCCGGTCTCCTCGAAGGCCAGCACCGGCTCGGTCCATTCGCCGGCTGCGTCGAAGCGCAGCTCGCCGGCGCCCAGCTCTTCGCCGCCGCCGGCCGCCAGGCTGCGGGTCACCACCGCTTCCAGCTCGCGCAGGTTGCCGGGCCACGGGTAGGCGCGAAGCGCCTGGACCGCATCCGCCGCCAGCCGGCGGGGCGCCTCGCCCCGTGCATTGCACCAGGCCAGGACGGTGTCTGCGGCAAAGGGCTCCACGGCGTCGGGGCGCTCGCGCAGGGTCGGGATCCTCACCTCCAGGCCGGCCAGCACCTGGGCCAGCGCCAGGTCGAGGGACTCGGCCGGGTCGGCGGGGCCCAGCTCGGAGCAGGTGGCGATCCAACGCACCCGCGCCGGAGGGCCGGCCACGCCCTCGGGCAGGCCGCTCTCGATCCAGGTGCGCAGGCGGCGCTGCGCGGGCAGCGGCAGCTGCTCCACCTCCTCGAGGCACAGCGAGAGCCCGCGCGCCGCCGCCGGCTCGGCCGCGGCGGCCGCGATCTCGCGGCGCAGCTCTTCGCTCGACAGCCCCTCGCAGGCGATGCGCGCCAGGTGGCCGCCTCCGCCTCCGCCGAAGGTGTGGACGTAGGCGGCCAGCAGTCCGCGGCCGGTCCCGGGCTCACCGCGAATCAGCAGCGGCACCTCGCTCAGGTGCGGGTCCAGCGCCCGCAGCACGGCGGGAAGCTCTAGATCGGCGAACCAGCGCGCGAAGCGCTGGGAGACGGCATCCCGGGCGCGGCGCTCGGAAAGGGTGGCTGCGCGGCGGCGGGCCCGCAGGGCCCGAACCTGACGGCGCAGCGCCGTGGCCTCGGGCGGGAAGCCCAGGATCTGAACCGGCAGGGTGTCGAAGAGCCGCCGGGCCTCGTCCACGTCGGCCGCGCTCGCCAGCAGGATCCAGGCCGCGTCCAGGTGTCGCGCCGAGTGGTCGTGGGCGAACTCCAGCTCCTGCTCGAAGTCGCCCGACAGGCCCAGGACCACCAGGTCGGGCCTCGCGGCGTCGCGGAACGCCGCATCCGTGGGCGCGCCCAGCACCGCATCGTGTCCCGCGCCCGCGAGCCGGGCGAGAGAGGCCTGAAGCGAGCCTTCGCGATGTACGATCCAGATCGCGGCCATCCGACCGGTGAACTCCGGAACGAGGTAGAGACCCCCGGTCGTGCCAGCCGACCCTCGGCCGCACCATTCCCAGCCTTGCAGACCGCAAGCGCCATGCCAAGCATCAGGCACCGGCGGGCGCTGCGCAGCGGGTTCCCCCAAAGCACGCGCCCGCCAGCGGAAAGCCTCCCGGCTCCCCGAGGGTCGCCGAGTCCGGCGAAAGGACACCCCCTCACCCAGATTGGGCAAAAGACTTCCACTTCGCGCGTTGGTAGAGTACCCGAGAACGCCAGCGACGGGGGGAACCGTGGCGCTGATCGACGGTGGACCGGAAGTCCGCCTGCGCAACTTCTTCGATCGACCTTACGATGACGCGATCTCCGCGGCGCGCACCTGTTACTCGCCGCGCGTCATCGATCCCGACGAGATCACCGATCGGCAACGCACGAACATCGGTCCGCTGACCTTCAACGGCGGACATCACACCGTGTACCAGCACGCGACCTTCGAGTTCGCGCTGTCCGGGATCTCGCGGCAGCTGGTCTGGTGCTTTCTGCACGCCTTCCCCTTCTACAACACCGAGCAGCAGAGCCAGCGCTACGTGAAGCTGGAAGAGGTGCGCGCCCACGTGCCGCCCGGCCTGCAGGGCGAGGCGCGCGTCATCTACGAGCGCGCCGTGGAAGAAGCCTGGCGCGCCTACGCAGAGCTGAACCGGCGCCTGGAGCCGGTGACCCACGGCATTCTGGCGGACCTGTGGCGGCTGAAGGACCGGCAGTCCAAGGCGTTCGGTCGCAGCGTGCGCCGCGAGGCCGAGAAGAAGGCCATCGAAACCGCGCGCTACGTGATCCCGGTCGGCTGCCACACGGCGATGGTCTACACGGTGTCGGGCCTGGTGCTGCACCGGCTGCGCCGCATGGCGGTCACCTGCGACGCGCCCGACGAGGCGCGCGATGTGGTGGAGCGCATGGTCGCCTGTGTCGAGGCCATCGACCCGGACTTCTTCAGCCGCATCGGCGAAGGACCGCTCGACGAGGCCGACGCCATGGAGCGCAACCTGCCGGGGCCCGCGCTCGGCGACAAGGCGGCGGTGGAGGCCTTCGACCGCTCGCTGGAAGGTCGCGTCTCCCGCCTGGTGGATTGGGGAGCGCGCGGGCCTGCGGTGGTGGCCGATGCGGTGCGCCACGTGTTGGGCCGGCCCCAGCTGGAAGACGCCGAGGCGTTGGCGCTGGTGCTGGACCCGGGGCGCAATCGTTACCGGCTCGACACCCTCAACGTGTCGGCCCACGCGCCCATCATGCGCACCCTGGACCACGCCCACTACACCTTCCGCAAGAAGCTCTCCCACACGGCGGACTCCCAGGACCAGCGCCACCGCATGGTTCCCGGATCGCGGCCGTTGCTCTCGCGCACGGTGCCCGGCGAGGTGGACGTGGTGGAGCCTGGGCTGATCGCCGAGGACCCGGGCTGCCACGCCGTCTTCACCGAGGCCGTCGAAGCGGCCTGGGATGCGCGCAGCCGGCTCCTGGCTCGCGGCGTGAATCCGGAGCTGGCGCTCTACGTCCTACCCAACGCGCTGTCGCTGCGCTTCGAGGAATCGGGCTCGCTGCTCCACCTGATGCACAAGTGGACCATGCGCACCTGCCTCAACGCGCAGCGAGAGATCTGGGAGGCCTCCATGGACGAGATCGAGCAGGTGCGCGACGTGCACCCGGAGCTGATGGAGCACATCGGTCCGCCCTGCTCCGTGCGCAGCGGCCGGGTGCGGCCGCGCTGCACCGAGGGCAGCCACTTCTGCGGCATCCCGGTGTGGCGCAGCTTCCCCGATGTGGAGCGGCGCATCTAGTGCGCCGACTCGCGCACGCGATGCTGGGGCTCGCGTTGCTGCTGGCGGCGCTGCCTGCGCGCGCCGACGCGCTGCGCGGTGATCTGGACGTCACGGGCACCTGGTACGTGCTGGTCCACTACAAGGACAGCGCCACCAACAACCCGGACTTCGAGCGCTGGCTGGACCGGGTCTGGGTCCTGGAAGAGTCCGGCTCGCGGCTCAAATGGATCGACTACCCGCTGGTGATCTTCCAGGACAGGGACGGACGCTTCGAGCGCCGGGCGGGCATGAACCAGGCGCGCACCCTGGCCTTCTGGGAGCCCAACGCAGACCAGCTGGAGCAGATCCAGAGCGGGCTCGAGGTGAACCCACGCGGCTCCAAGACCAAGACCGTGCGCGGCTCGGCCGCCGAGGGCTGGCGCTCGCGTGGAGCCATTGGCGGCTTGTCCGCCAACACGCTCACCTACACCGAGACCTGGAGTATTGAGGGCGACGGCGGGCTGCCGGTGTTTCGCATCCAGGACTCGCTGGGCGGCGCCCGCGTCGAGAGCCTGGACGGGGTGACCGAGTATCGCACCACCGAGATCCTGCCCGGAGGCGAAGAGCTGCGCGGCACCTTCAACCGCGACGGTACGCGGACGGGGACCTTCCGCATGCTCAGGGCCGGCCCCGTCGAGGACGTGAAGGGCTCCCAGAGCCAGGCGGAGCTGCGGAAGAAGTACGCGGCCGGCGGCCTGGGCGGTGCGATCGGCAGCATCATGGCGGGTGTCAGCACCGAGCAGATCCAGGAGAACCCCGAAGCCGTGCGCGCCGAGGTGAAGAAGAGCGTGCAGGAGTCGTTCAGCGAGCGGGGCCTGGACATCGACCAATCGTCTCCGGTCATCGACGATCTGGTCGACCAGATCATGGAGCAGCTCGAGAAGGGCAAGACCCCGGAGCAGATCGACCGCATGATCCGCCAGGGCAAGATCTCACCGCGCCAGTTCCGTTGACGCGGCTGGGCATCCGCCGGGCCGGGCCGCGGGACCTGGAGGTCGTGACCGGGTTGTGGCTCGCCCTGGGCGAGCACCACGCGGCACTCGATCCGGCGTTCGGAGTGCGGAGCGACGATCGCGGCCGCGCCGAGGCCCGCGAGATCGTGCGCCGCCTGCTGCGCGACCCGGACGCGGCGCTGCTGCTTCAGAAGGACGAGGAGGGCCGGGCCCGGGGCCTGGCGATCGTGCGAGCGGCGCGGGCGCCGGGCGTGGCGCTCGAGGATGAACGCGCCGAGATCAGCGACCTGTGGGTGGACCCGGACGCCCGGCGCCGGGGCATCGGCCGGGCGCTGGCCGAGGCGTCGCTGGCCTGGTTGCGCCAGCGCGGGGTCGAGCGGGTCACCGTGCGCGTGGCGGTGGCCAACGCGGAGGGGCAGGCCTTCTGGCGGGCGCTGGGCTTCGCCGATCTGCTCGACGTGTTGCAGCGTCGGCTGTAGCTTCTGCGCCGACAGGAGCCGAACATGCCCCCCTCCCTCAATCCGTTGGCCGAAGCCCTGAACAACCGCCTGGAGGCGGCCGCCCCCGAAGTGTTGTCGATGCTCTCGGCCTACGGCCGCCGCATCTACTTCCCCAAGGGCATCCTCTCCCAGGGCGCCGAGGCCAAGAAGCACGCCCACAAGGTGAACGCCACCATCGGAATCGCCACCGAGGGCGGTCACGCCATGCACCTGCCGTCCATGGCGCAGCATGTAGGCGATCTCGCGCCCGACGAGATCTACAACTACGCGCCGCCCGCCGGACGTCCCGGGCTGCGCGAGCGCTGGCGTGAGAAGCTGCTGGAGGAGAACCCGTCGCTGCGCGGCAAGCAGTTCGGGCTGCCCGTCACCACGGCGGCCATCACCCACGGCCTGTCCCTGGCCGGCGAGCTCTTCCTCGACCCCGGCGACCTGCTGGTGCTGCCCGACAAGCTGTGGGGCAACTACCGGCTGGGCTTCGAAGTGAGGCTTGGCGCGGAGATCGTCACCTACCCGTTCTTCTCCGGACAGGGCTTCAACACCGAAGGCTTCGCGGAGGCGCTGGCGACCCATGCCCAGGGCCGCGAGAAGCTGGTGGTGGTGCTCAACTTCCCCAACAACCCCACCGGCTACATGCCCACGCCGGCCGAGGGCGATGCCATCGCCGCCGCGCTGGTTGCCCAGGCCGAGGCCGGAACCCGGATCGTCGCCGTCTGCGACGACGCCTACTTCGGGCTGTTCTTCCACCTGGGCGGCGAGTCCATGACCGAGTCGCTCTTCGGCCTGCTCACGGGCCGACACCCCAACCTGCTGGCGGTGAAGCTGGACGGCGCCACCAAGGAGCTCTTCGCCTGGGGTCTGCGCTGCGGCTTCCTCACCTTCGGGCCGGGGCGCGCGGACGGCGCCGAGGAGGTCTGCAGCGTGCTGGACGCCAAGGCGCGGGGCGCGATCCGCGCGGCGATCTCGAACAGTCCGATGCTTTCCCAGAGCGTGGTGGAGAAGGCCCTGGCCTCGCCGTCCCTGGCCGACGAGCGCAAGGAGAAGGCCGAGCTGCTGCGGACGCGAGCGGCCCGGGTCTTCGAGGTCGCCGGCTCCCCGCGCTTCGCCGAGAGCTGGCAGGTCTATCCTTTCAACAGTGGCTACTTCATGTGCGTGAAGGTCGAGGGCGTGGACGCCGAGGAGGTCCGCAAGCGCCTGCTGGAGGAAGAGGGCATCGGCGTGATCTCGATCGGCGCCCACGACATCCGGGTGGCCTTCTCGTGCCTCGAAGAAGATGGCGTTGAGCCGCTCTTTGAGGCCCTGCACCGGGTCGTCCAGAAGCTGCGGGCGGACTGATCCGGGCCCGGGCCGGGCTCGCGAGCCGGCAGCCGGGTGTCCGAGAACCCCTCAAGTCCAGGGCTTTTCGCTCCGATGCAGGGGCATGTTCCGAGACCGCTCCATCCTCATCACCGGAGGGACGGGGAGCTTCGGCCGCGTGCTGGCCCGCACCCTGCTCCGCAACCACGACCCGCGCCGTCTCGTGATCTTCTCGCGAGACGAGCTGAAGCAGTACGAGATGCGCGCCGAGTTCGGCGACGACCCGCGCATGCGCTTCTTCATCGGGGACGTCCGCGACCGC
>CAMYOO010000024.1 GCA_947260035.1 uncultured delta proteobacterium | reverse complement strand
GCCGCCGCATCCAGCGGTACCTCTGTCAACGCTGCGGCCGGAACTTCAGTACCCAGACCTTCTCCCCCACCTACTGGCTCAAACGCCCCGACCTCTTGCGACGCGTCGAATGGATCATGCTCCATCGAAATCTGCGCGACGAGGTGCAGGGCTACAAACGAACGCTCTATGGCGGCGCGTGGCGCGAGCGCGTGGGAGAAGCGGAACGCCCCTTCCTCGAAGCGTTCCTTCTTACCCCCCCCCTGAGCCGGGCGTGAACGCGAGCGCGGCGGACCAGCGCTTGCGGGCCCGCCTGGGCGAGCCCCTCTACGATGACGCCTGGTTCGGCGTGTGGAAGGCTGAGGCGATTGGGTGCGGAGGCTCCCATCAGCCATGATCCCACGGCCCGCACAGCTCCTAGGCCGCGACCTCCCAGTCATGGGGTTCGCTGCGGCGCACGGCGTTCACCAGCCGGCGCAGTGAGGCCAGGCCGGTCACGCCATTGCGGGCCGCAAACGCCGCCGGCGCACGGCGTTCACCAGCCGGCGCAGTGAGGCCAGGCCGGTCACGCCATTGCGGGCCGCAAACGCCGCCACCTGGGGCCCACTGCTCAGGAGCAGCCCCACGTAGCCGCGGCGCAGCAACCGCGTGAAGCCCGCGACGATGCGGAAGCCGACCTGCCGTTCCGGGTCCACTTCCAACATCAGCTCGAAGAGGCGTACGGCGAACTCCCCCACCTGGTCGCCGGCCTGCTCCAGCTCACCGATGGCGGCGGGGCTGAAGCGGAACACGAAGTCGGGATGCGCGGCTGGCCCCGGCCGCAGCCAGGTTTCGTCGCGCTCGCGCACCAGGTGCCAGGGCTCGCCGGGGCGGTGCAGGAACCAGACATTGCTCGTCGAGCCGTCGCTGATGTGAGCGGCGGCCGCGCGCCAGGCGGGATGGCTGCGAAACAGGCGCGTCAGGGCGGCGACGTGCGGATCGGAGCCGGCGTCCGCCGGCGAACCCGGGCCCACGTCAACCGTCCTGCGGCGCGACGACGAACCATTCCAGATAGGGCTCGCGTCCGCTGCGCCCGCGCAGCCCGGCACAGAGCAGCATGGTGCACAGCGCGCCGGCAAGCGTCCCAGACGTCACCCTGCGCGCCGACGAAGGCGATGCCCACCTCGGGATTCACCGCCAGCGCCGCCCAGGACTCCAGGATCTCGTAGGCCGAACTCAACGCCAGGATCGCCAGGACCGGGACCACGTAGCTCCAGACCCGATGCACGTGCACCACGCGCAGCACGATCTCGCGCAGCGGGTAGGCGAGGAACAGCCCGAAGAACAGATGCACGACCCGGTCGTAGTGATTGCGCTCCAGGCCGAGCGCCTCCTGCAACCAGGCTCCCAGGGGAACGGCCGAGTAGGTGAAGTGCGAGCCCACCACGTGCAGGGACAGGAACAACGCGATCAGGAGATACGACAGATTGGAGAACACGAAGCGCCGGTGAGTCGCGGCCAGGAGCGCCACGACCGCAACGACCAGCCCGTTCTCCAGCAGCCAGGTCTGGCGATCCCACGGCGCGATCGCGGCCCACAGCCACACAACACCGTAGACCAACGCCAGGCGCCGAAGAAACGGATTCCTCGGGAACGGCGTGCCCACGTGAGGCGGGGCGTGCGACACCACGGCTCAGATCCTATCGTGGCCGCATGAGGATCCGCCCGCTGCTCGTCGCCGTGGCTCTCGGAGTGGCCGCAGCCCTGGCCTGCGCCGATGACCCGGCTTCCGGACCGCTCTTCGGAGGCTCCCAGAGCCGCGAGTGGCCCGGCACCGCCATCTGCCCCAACCCGCGCCCCGAGTTCTGCACCCGCGAGAGCCGCCCCGTCTGCGCCCGTCACAAGAACGGAACCCGCAGGACCTACAGCAGTCCGTGCAAGGCCTGCATGACTTCGAAGGTCGTCGACTACCGGCAGGGAGCGTGTGCCGCGCCTGGCGAACCGCAGGCGCCGATCCGCCCCTAGACGTCGGCGCCGCTCAACCCGCGCGCCGCGCCGCGGCCACGGCGTCCGACACGCAGCCGCTGTGGTCGTGCAGCAGCCGGCGGGCCTCGTCCTCGTCGACGCGAGCCAGCGCCACCACCAGCCCCACGGCGCGCCTGCGCAGCTTGCTGGACACCGGACGCATGTGGGTCATGCGGTTTCCCTCGACCCGGCCCAGCTTCACCATCACGGCGGTAGAAAGCAGGTGGAGGACGGCCTTTTCCGCCAGCCCGCCCTTGAGCCGGGTAGAGCCCGCGATCACCTCCGGTCCGACGACCGGTGCGATGGCGACCTCGGCGCGCAGGACCAAGGGCGCTTCCGGGTCGCAGGTGATGGCGATGCGACGTGCGCCGACCTGCTGAGCCTCTTCCAGCGCCGCCAGGGCGAAGGGGGTGCGGCCGCTGGCGGAGATCGCCACCACCGCGTCTCCGGGGATGAGCTCGCGCTGGCGCAGGGCACGACGCGCGTCCTCGGCGCGATCCTCGGCCCCTTCCACCGCGCTGATCAGCGCGTCCGGTCCCCCGGCCAGGATCCCCTGCACGCGATCCGGCGGGTAGCCGAAGGTGGGGGGAATCTCGGCTGCATCGAGCACTCCGATGCGACCGCTGGTGCCGGCGCCCACGTTGAACCAGCGCCCGCCTCCGGAGAGCGCAAGCACCAGCACCTCCACGGCGCGCTCCACCTCGGGCAGGACGGCGCCCACCGCCGCCAGGGCGATGCGGTCCTGGTCGTGGATGGCCTCCAGGATCTCGCCGATGCTGCGCCGGTCCAGGTCCAGCGAACTCTCGAGCACCGCTTCCGTCAACACGTCATCCATCCCTGCCTCTTTCGGCACGCGGGCGGCTAGACTTGCGCGCCATGCCCTTCGCCGTCTCCCGGCGCACTCTCGAGCAGTTGGACTGGCCCGAGCTGGCAGCGCGGCTCGCCGACCACGCGGCCACACCCGCCGCCCGGGCCCGCCTGGCCGAGGGCGCCATTTTCGAGGCCTCCGACGCCGCGGCCCGCGAGCGCCTGGCCGAAACCGGCGAGGCGAGGGCGCTGCTGGACGAGGGGGACGCGCCTCCCCTGGGTGGCGTCGCGGACCTGGCCCCGGTGCTGCGCCGCCTGGGCGCCGGCGGAATGCTGGCGGCCGGCGAGCTCCGCGACCTGGGCGGGGCGCTGGGGGCCCTTCACGCCACGGCCCGGTTCCTGCGCGCGCGCCGCGAGCCCGCTCCGGGCCTGGCCGGCCTGGCCGACACGATCGAGGAGCAGCCGGGGCTCGCCGAGGACATCGAGTGGGCCATCGACCCGGAGGGCGAGGTGCGCGACGCCGCCTCCCCCGCCCTGGCCGACGCGCGACGCCGATCGCGCAGCCTCTCATCCGAGCTTCAGCAGCGCCTGGAGCGCACGCTCCACGACCCGAACGTGGCCGAGTACCTGTCGGACTCGTTCGTGACGGTTCGCAACGACCGCTATGTGCTGCCGGTGCGCGCCGACGCACGCGCACGCGTGCGGGGCATCGTTCACGACGCCTCCGGTTCGGGCACCACGCTCTTCATCGAGCCCGAGGCCGTGGTCGAGCTGAACAACCGCCTCAAGCAAGCGGAGATCGAAATCGAGCACGAAACCCTGCGCGTGCTGCGCGGGCTGTCGGAGCGTGCGGCAGTCATCCTTCCGGCCTTGCTCCCCAGCCTGGACGCCCTGGAGGCCATCGACGCGGCCTTCGCCCGCGCGCGTCTGGGCCTGGCCATGCAGGCGGTGACACCCCACGTGGGCGACGAGGGGATCTTCTTCCTGCCGCAGCTGCGCCACCCCCTGCTCGACCCCGCCGGCGTCGTGCCCAACGACGTGCGCCTGGGCGACGGCGCCACCGTACTGGTGGTGTCCGGGCCCAACGCAGGCGGCAAGACCGTGGCGATGAAGGCGCTGGCCCTGGCGGCGCTCTTCGTGCGCGCGGGCCTGCAGGTTCCGGCAGCCCCGGGTGCGCGCGTGGACCTGGTGGACGCAGTGCTGGCGGACATCGGCGACGAGCAGGACCTGCGCGAGAGTCTCTCCACGTTCTCGGCCCACATGGCCAACCTGGCCCGGATCCTGGATGCCGCCACGCCACGCAGCCTGGTGGTGCTGGATGAGGTCGGTGTCGGCACCGACCCCGGCGAGGGCGCTGCCATCGGACAGGCCGCGCTGGAGACGCTGGCCGACGCCGGCGCACGGGTGATGACCACGACCCACTACAACCTGCTCAAGGAGATGGCGGACGTCGACGCGCGCTTCGAGAACGCCAGCGTGGAGTTCGACGAGGAGACCCTGGCGCCGACCTACCGGCTTCGCCTGGGAACGCCGGGAGCTTCGTCGGCGCGCGCCGTCGCCGCACGCATGGGTGTGCGCGGCGACGTACTGGACCGCGCCGGCGCACTGCTCCAGCGCGAGGACCGCCGCCTGGACAAGATGCTCTCAGAGCTGTCGAACAGCCGGGCGGCGTTGGAGCGCGAGCGCAGCGAGGCCGAGCGCCTGCGCGCCGAGGGCGAGGAGGCGCGCGCCCAGTACCGCACTAAGCTGGAGCGCCTCCAGGCGCGACGCGACGAGCTCTTCGCGCGCATGCGCGGCGACCTGGACCACGCCTTCCAGGAGGCCCACAGCGAGGTCGCCGCCGTGATTCGAACCCTGCAGCGCGGCGGCGCCACCGCCCAGGATGCCGCGCGTGTCAGGGAGAAGCTGCTGGCGCTGGAGCAGACGCGCCGCGATGCGGCGAAGGAAGCGCACTCCCGGAACGGGGCGGACGAGCGCAAGGATCTCCCGCGCCTGGACTGGCGGCGCGTGCTGCCCGGCGACACGGTGCGCGTGATGGGCGGAGGAACCGGCACGGTGCTGGCGTTGCCCGACAAGCGCGGGCGCGTGGCCCTGCAAGTGGCCGGCGCGCGAGTGCTGGTGCCCGCCGAACGCCTGGGGCCCGCCGCCGACGGCAAGCCGAAGCCCAAGGCCGCGGGCCGTCCCCCGGCGCGGGTCCGTGTGGACGCCGACGACGCACCGCCGGTGCCCCCCGCCGGCTCCGGCGGCGAAGAGCGTGTGGACTTTCACGGACTGCGCGTGGAGGAGGCGCTGGAACGCCTGGCCCTGGCCCTGGAGCGCACGGCCCGGCGCGGCTGTGACAAGCTGGTCATCGTGCACGGCCTGGGCACCGGAGCCCTGCGCAGCGCCGTGCGCCGCTACCTGCGCGAGTCCCCCTACGTCACCCGCTTCAACCCGGGCGAACCGTCCCAAGGCGGCGACGGCGTAACCATCGCCCACCTGAGCTAGCGCCTGCATTGGGGGACGTTCCTGCACAACTGCACGGAGTACCAGTCCTGCGTTCGGGGACGTTCCTGCATAACTGCACGGAGTACCAGTCCTGGGTCCAGGAGTGGTACCGAGTGCAGTTATGCAGGAACGTCCCCCAATGCAGGCCGGGGGCTAGAGGTGCAGCTTGTCGATTGCGGCGGTGGCGGCGCGGAGGCCGGAGGTGACGGCGCCTTCGACGCTGGGAGCGACCAGGTGGTCGCCGGCGAACCAGACGCGGCGGCCGGCGGCGGCGCGGTCGGCCTCCACACGGCGAAGCCGGGCCAGGGCTCGGTAGCGGCCCACTTCGAAGCGAGGCAGGGCCAGGGGCCAGCGCGCCACGCGCATGTCGCGGGTGCGCTCGGTGGAGACCGGGAAGAGGCGCTGCAGGGGCCGGCACAGCTCCTTGGCGATGGCGTCGTCGGGCGCATCCAGGTGGGCACGGCTCCAGTCCGAGCGCGCCACCAGCCGGGCCACGGCGCAGCCGTCGGGAACGCGCCCGCCCTGGCGGCCCGGCTCCAGCGCCAGCGACGCGATGGGCCAGCCCTCGCTGCGCGGCACGCGCACCCGGAGCGGCCGCGACGAGACCGGGTCGCTGAGCGTCACTTCCAGGGTGATGGCGGGCTCGTACGTCACGCCCGCATAGAAGTCGCGCTCGGCGGGGGTCAGGACGTCGCGCGCCAGCTCCGCCGCCACCGGCGCGGGCGTCGCCACGATCACGGCGTCGGCGCCGGCGGTTCCCTCCGCCTCGCCCTCGAGGAAGTGCACCAGGGCGCCGCCCGGCGTGTCCGCGTCCACGTACACCACCTCCGTCCCCGTGCGCACGTCCAGGAGCCCGGCCAGCTTGGCCACGAAGCCGCCCGCGCCGGAACGGAACAAGGCGGGCCGGGCGCCGCGGCGCGCCACGTGGCGCAGCAGGAAGAGAACACGGCTGGTCTCCTCCTCGTCGCCCAGGCAATCGCCGGTGGTTTCGGGGCCGATCCAGCCCTGCAGCGCGCCCGCACCGAAGTAGAGCCGGGCGAAGTCGCCCAGGCTGCGGTCGTCGTGGGGTGCAGCGCGCTCGGGGTAGTCGGGATCCAGATTGGCGCCGAAGCGCCGCACCAGCCGGCCCAGCCTCATGCTGCGCACGGCGGCCCGCAGCCCGACGCCGGGCCGGCGCAGCAGCGCCCCAGGCGAGGAGCCGTGCAGCTCGTGCACGAAGCCGGCCGCCACCAGGCCCACGCCCCCGGAGCGCAGCACCAGCAGCTCGTCCTCCAGCCCGGCGCCCTCCAGCAGGCGGCACAGGGAGCGATCGGAGCTGGACAGCACCTGGGCCCCGGGCTCGGAGGTGAAACCGTCGCGCACCTCACCGGCAAGTCGGCCGCCCGCGCGGGCGCCCCGCTCCAGCACGGTCACGTCGGCACCGGCGGTGGCCAGGCGCCATGCGGCGGCCAGGCCGGCGGCGCCGGCCCCGATGACGATGACACGGGGGGTGGGGGTCATGTGGGGAAGTCCCTCCGGGGGTCGGGATCGTAGCAGCCCGGGGCCGCCGGCTCCCGGGGCTGAACCCCCCGCCGGGCCAACGCGTAGTACGAGGCGAGCCATGGGAGGGCTCGGGTACCGTGCAGCGACGTGAGATCCGACGAAGAGCTGATGGCCCGCGTGCAGCGGGGCGACGAGCCGGCCCTGAACGAGCTGCTGGAACGCTGGCGTCCGCGGCTCTTCGGCTTCCTAGTGCGCCGGGTCGGCGATGTGGCCGCCGAGGATCTGTTTCAGGAGACCTGGCTGCGGGTGGTGCGCTCGCGCGATCGCTACGACCCCACGCGCCGCTTCTCCACCTGGCTCTTCCAGATCGCGAACAACCTGTGCCGCGACCGTGGCCGGCGGCGCAAAGTAGAAGAAGGGTACAAAGAGACCGTGCGTGAGCAGGTGCAACACGACACCGGGCGATTGGAGGCCCCGCCCCTGGACCTGCGGATGGACGTGCACCGCCGACTGGCGGCGCTGCCGGAGCGACTCCGCGAGGTGCTGGTCCTGCGCTACTACCATCAGCTCCCGGAGGCGGACATCGCCGAGGTGGTGGGCATTCCGCGCGGAACCGTGAAGAGCCGGCTGCATTCGGCCGTGCGCACCCTGCGCGGCCAGATGGCCGACGAGGAGGACGAAGCGTGAGCGACCCGTGTGCGGGCGTACAAGAGCGGATGATCGACGCGCTGCTGGCTCACGCGGACGCGGCCGCACCCGACCGGGTCCACGCGGAGTCCTGCGCGGACTGCCGCGAGCATCGGGACGCCCTGCTGGCGTTGCGCAGCGGCCTGGACGCGGCGCCGGAGCCGGAGCTTCCCGCCGCCCTGGCGGAGCGCACGCGCCGGCGCGCGGCGGACGCCCTGCTGCGAGAGACGGTTCCCCACCGCGCACCGCTGGCCGAGGGCTTCGGGCGCGAGCTGCTGAGACTCCTCTCCCCCGCGCTCCTGCTGCTGCCGCTGGTGGTGGCCTGGAATGCCGCGGTGCTCTTCTACTTCGGCGAGCTTCTCGCCGGTCTGGTTCCGGCGGCGCTGCTCAGCGTCGCCGGCGCGGCCTACGCGCTGGCGGCCAGCGGGTCGGTGGCCCTGATCTTCGGATCCATGCCGTTCGTGGCCCAGCGCGAAGCCCTGCGACGCATTCAGGAGGTGACTCCGTGACCGAGAGCAAACGCTGCCCCTACTGTGCGGAGGAGATCCGCCTCGAGGCCATCAAGTGCCGCTACTGCGGCTCGCGGCTCGACTCGACTCCCGTCGCGACTGCCGCCCTCTCCGAACCCTGGACCCGCCAGCGCCGCGGGGCCATGCTCGCGGGCGTCTGCGCCGGGCTGGCCGAGCGCTTCGAGATCTCGGTCACCGTGATCCGGCTGGCCTTCGTGATCGCCTTCCTGCTGGGCTTCGGCACCAGCCTGCTGCTCTACGTGGTGCTGTGGGTGGTGATGCCCGTGGACGAAGGCGGTCCGGCGCTGCTCGAGGACCGCGAGCGGGACTACGACCCGATCGAGTGAGGGTCGTCCCAGACCGCCTCGAGACCGGCGATCACGTCGTGGAGCGTGTCGAAGGGCTCGTAGCGCACGCCGCGCCCCCAGAGCTCATCGGCCAGCGAGTCCTTGGCGAAGGCCACGTCCGCCGCCAGGGCGCCGCACAGGTCCGAGACACGCCCGTTGCCGATGTGGACCGTGATCGCGTCGGGGCGCGCGGCCCGCAGCTCGTCGATGCAACGCGCCTTGCACACGCCGGTGCCGCAGAAACAGCTCGCATCGGAAGGCCCCGCCTCGATCTTCCAGACGTGCCCTTCGTACCGGAGCCGGTTGGCGTCGTACTCGAAGCGCACGCCCAGGAGTTCCTGGAGCCGGTCCAGGTTGTAGTCGAAGCCGTCGGAGAGCACGCGGAAGGGTACCCCGCGCTTGGCGCACCAGTCCATCAGCGCCGTGGCACCCGGATCCAGCGCAATGCTGCGCAGGAAGTCCTCGAGCTGCTCCTCCGAGCACGGGAGACCGTCGAGGATCTCCAGGTTGTACTCCCATGCGGTCATCTCGCCGGCCAGGTAGCGCGCCCAGGCGCCCGGACGCCGCTCGGCGGCGTACTCCTGAGCCAGCGTCGCACCCACGTCCTTGTCGATGAAGGTGCCGTCCATGTCGCAGAAGACGGCCAGGCTGGCGCGCCCCGGCACGCGCATCAGGCGCGAGGCGTGGGGCTCGAGCGTCAGCTGCAGCGGCTCGACCCCGGCCAGGCCCAGCGTCGCCGGATCCAACACGCGATCCACCGCCACGTCGCCGGCGTTGACGGCGGCCACCACGCCCCCGGACAGGGTTCGCGCCACCACACCGGCCGGAACCGCCTCCTTCAGGAAGCCGGCGGCCCGCGCCGTGCCGGCCGCCGCGCCGGCGTCCACGCGCCGAGCCAGGTCCAGGGTCTCGGTCACCAGCCGCCGCGCATCCGCGCCGAGCGTGGGCAAGTCGTCGGAGAAGATCGCCATGCCCCCGCTGGCTGCCACGGAATGCGCCAGGGTCGCGGCCTCGTCGGTGCTGAGTGCGGTGTCGTCGGTGCGGGCCATCAAGCAGTCGGGATCGTTCTGCCAGAGCCGGCGGTGCATCCACATGCGGTTCAGCACGTTGCGCACCGCGTTCTTGGTTGCGGGCTGGGTCGGCTCGCAGCCGGGAATGCGGATCGGCGCGTCGGTCTCCCAGCTCGGCGCCACGTCGGGGCCGATGCGCATGCCGTCCACGATGCCCACGGCGGGGCCCAGCGGACAGCCGCAACCCAGCAGGAAGGCGCGATCCCCGCAGCCGCGACGAATCGCCTCGAGCCCACGGCGCAGGCGTTGGGCGCGAGACACGTGGGGGTCGGCGCCCTGGACGCGCATGGCCTGGCTGTAGAGGAAATCGAGCTTCTGGTAGCTGAAGCCCATCTCGACCAGCTGCGCGAAGACCGACTCCAGGTGCTCGCAAACCGCGTCCAGGCTGGCGTCGAGGACGTAGACCGAAGCGTCCGGCGTCCACATGGGGTGCAGCAGCCCGCGGAACAACCCGTCGGCGTCGCGCAGCAGCCACTCCGGGTGGTCCTGGAAGATCCGGCTGCCGGACACAGCACAGAAAGGCGCGGTCCAGAGGCCCGCCTCGAAGCCGGCGGCGCGGATCTCCTGGGCCAGGGGCGCGATGCCGCGCGGGAAGGTGTCGGCGGGCTCGAGCCAGTCGCCGATGGCGCGCTGATAGCCGTCGTCGATCTGCACCACTCCGACGGGGATCTCGTCGCGCGACGCAGCCAGCGCTTCCAGGTTGCGCAGCACGTCGTCCTCGGTGACGTCGTGAAAGAAGTGGTACCAGGTGCACCAACCGGCCCGGAAGGGCGCGTGGGTGCGTGCCCCCGCCAGGCGGCCGTGCTCCTCGGCGTACTGCTCCAAGAGAGCTTGCGCGTCGTCGCCCAGGGCCACGCGCGCGCGCTCGGTCTCGCGGGTGGCGCCCGGCGCCACGGGCGCCTCGCAGCGAAGCTCCACTTCGACGCGCACGCCCTCGGCGTCGCGGCGCAGATAGATCACCCCGAAGCTGCGCCCGCGTTCCAGCACACCTGCTAGCAGGGCGGCCTCGCCGGCCGACGCAGCGGTGCACAGGTCCGACTCGTGCCAGCCGGCGCGATCCGCGGGCGGCTCGCCGAGCGCGTGCCACATGCCCCGCAGCCACGGGCCGGAGGGAAAGGCCGGCTCGCCGGCGTCGTCCAGGAGCCGTGCCTCGGTGGTGGACCAGCTCTGCCAGCCGTGGCGCAGGAAGCGCACGTGGGAGGTGTCCGGGCCGCGCCAGCGGAAGCCCAGAACCACGGCCTCCAGCTCCATCGCCTCCTCGCCGGCGTTGCTGACGTCAACGTCGTAGCTGGCGGAGTCGCCTTCAGCGTCCACCGCCACCGCCAGACGCCAGGGCCCCACAGCCACGCCGCCGGGCGCCAGGCGACCCTCACCGAAGAAGGCGTCCTCGCCCTGGCGCCAGCGCACGCCCAGGCGCACGGGCTCCAAGGAGCCCGCGAGGGGGTGGCGGACGACGGGGACGGGACGGGACATGGGCGCGACAGTATAACGGGAGGGTGATGACGGACCGCCCGAACCTGCCCGCGCGGCTGCGCCAGGGACCGCCCCTGCTGCTGGATGGGGCCACCGGAACCGAGCTCGAGGCCCGCGGCGTGCGCTCGGAGCTGCCGCTCTGGTCCAGCCACGCGCTGCTGGAGGCCCCGGACGTGCTGTCTGCGATCCATTGCGACTACGTCCGGGCCGGAGCCGAGGCCCTGACCGCCGCCAGCTTCCGGACCCAGCGGCGCACCCTGGCGAGAGCCGGCCTGGCATCCCGCGCAGCCGAGCTGACCGCCCAGGCGGTGACATTGGCCCGGCGCGCCGGCGGCGATGTCTACGTGCTGGGCTCGGCGCCGCCCCTGGAGGATTGCTACAGGCCCGACCTCGTGCCCGATGACGAGAGCCTGCGCCGCGAACATGCGGAGCACGCCATCAACCTGGCCGCGGGAGGTGCGGACGCGATCCTGGCCGAGACCCACAACACGGCGCGCGAGGCGCGCGCCGCCGTGACCGCCGCCGCGGCAACGGGTCTTCCGGTGATCGTCAGCTTCGTGTGCGGAGCGGCTGCGTGCCTGCTGTCCGGCGAGCCGCTGGGCGAGGCGCTGGATGCGGTCGTACCGCTCGCGCCCCTGGCCGTAGGAGTCAATTGCCTGCCCCCGTCGGCGGTCGATGCGTGCCTGGAGGTCCTGGCCGCGTCGGGGCTTGCCTTCGGCGTGTACGCGAACCTGGGCGCGCCCGGCGCCGAGCCGGCCGCACCGCGCAGCGCTGCCTGCAGCCCTCACGACTACGCAATCCACGCGCAGAAGTGGCTGCGCGCGGGCGCGCGCTTCGTGGGCGGCTGCTGCGGCACCACGCCTGCGCATGTTTCGGCCGTAGCTACGCAGCAACCCGCGTGACTCGACACAATTTGTGTCACTCGACGCGTCGAGGGCAGGCACCTCGCGCGCAGCACAATGTGCAGGAGTTGTGACCCTCGTTACCAAAAACAAGGGGTTACGAGCGCTCGGCTGCCGATGGCACGCGGCTTGCTCTCTCTCAGGGCAACAACGCGCTCATCGCGCCCGGGCTGGCTACCCCTCCCCTCGCACTGTGCGAGGAGCCGGCCCGGGCGTTCTGTATTGGGGCTAGACTTCGCCCCATGCCCGAGGGACTGCCGCCGCTTCTGCCCGAGCCTCGCCGCGCCGAACGGCTGTCGGGCCGGTTCGCGCTGCGCGACGAGCGTCCCATCGTCCTGGGCGCGGACGCCGACGACCGCGATTTCGCCAGCGCCCGGCTGTTGGCCGAACGCATCCATGCGGCCACGGGGCGACGCCTGCCGCTGGAGAGTCACGCCAAGCGCGAAGGCCTGGGGCCCCGGATCGACCTGGTGCGCAGCGCCGAGCACGGAGAGGCCTACGGGATCCAGGTAGGGCCCCAGGGCGTCCGGGTCGAGGCCGACGGCGCTGCCGGTCTGCGCTGGGCCGTCGAGACGCTCTCCCAGCTGATCGAGCCGAGCGGGGCGTTTCCCGCCTGCCGCATCCGCGACGAGCCCCACTTCCGCTACCGCGGCGTGATGCTGGACGCCTGCCGGGGCAAGGTGCCCAGCGCCGAGACGCTCTTCGAGCTGGTCGATCGCTGCGCGCGCATGAAGCTCAACGTGCTCATGCTGCACGTGGAGCACACGTTCCACTTCCGGCGCCATCCCGAGATAGGGGCCGACCACTCGCCCCTGGACGCAGAGACCGTGCGCCGGGTGGACACCTACGCCGCGGCCAACCACGTGGAGTTCATCCCGTGCCTCCAGTCCCTGGGGCACATGGCGAACATCCTGTCCCTGGGGCGGTACGCGTCCCTGGCCGAAAGCGACGCCCGCTGGACGATCTCGCCGGCGGACCCGGGTACCTATGCGCTGCTGGCGGATCTCTACGACGAGTACCTGCCGAACTTCCGCTCGAACCTATTCAACGCCAACTGCGACGAGCCCTGGGACCTGGAGGCAGGCCGCTCCCAGGCACGCGCGGCGGAGCTGGGGCGCGGCGGTGTGTTCCTGGAGCACGTGCGGCGCATCCGCGACCTGGCCGCCGAGCGCGGCAAGCGCACGATGATCTGGGGCGACGTCGTGCACCAGCACCCGGGCCGCATTCCGGAGATCGACCGGGATCTGATCCTGTTGGACTGGTGGTACGAAGCCAGCCACGACTACGATCGGGTGAAGGTCTTCGCCGAGAACGACCTCGCGTTCTGGGTCTGCCCGGGCACCTCGTCCTGGAACGCCCTCTTCCCGCGCATGGAAAATGCCCTGGCCAACATCAGCGGCTATGCCGATGCGGGCCGCCGCCACGGCGCGCACGGCCTGTTGGTGACCGACTGGGGCGACTTCGGCCACTACAACCTGCAGGGCAACTCGTGGTTCGGCTACGCGTGGGCCGCTCAGGAAGCCTGGTCGGGCACCGCGCCCGCCAAGCGCTTCGACCGCGCCTTCTCACGGCTCTTCTTCGACGACGCGTCGGGCGAGACGGCGCGCCTGTATCGCGCGCTGGGCGACGTGCACGACCCGGGATACACGCTCCCGAACAACTCTCCGATCCAGATGCTCTTCTTCGACGATCTGGCCGACGCCCGTTTCATCGAGGCCGCACGCGACGGCGCGCTGCGCCGCGCCCTGCTCAAGCTGGAGCGCACACGCAAACGCCTGAGCGGCGCCCGAGCCCGCTTCGGAGCGGATGCCGCCACCCGCGACGAGCTGATGTACGCGGCCGACGCTTCGATCCTGGCGCTGCGCAAGGGTCTGTGCGGACGTGCCTACGTGGCCTGGCGTCGCCGGCCCGCGCGGCTGGACGCGCGCACCCGACGCCGGCTGGCCCGAGAGCTGGACAGCCTGGCGCGCGAGCAGGCCGGCCTGGGGCGCAGCCTGCGTCGGCTGTGGCTGGCCCGCGGCCCGATCTCCGATTTCGCCGCCACCAAGCGACGCATCGATGCCTCGGTACGCAGCTTGCGCACGGCCGCGCGCGCCCTGGAGCGCGACCGGCCGCCGGCGCCGCCCGAGCCCAACGAAGGCGTGGACTCCCGCGATGCCTTCATCGCCATGCGCCAGGCCAGCGCGCTCTTCTAGCCGCTAGGAGCCTGACCCAAGATGGGATGCGGCTCCTAGGTCAGGACCTCGATGCGGCGGCGGGGCTCGTCCACGCGGAAGAGCATGATCGCGAGGGCGAGCACCTTGAACACGATCGCCACCACGATGACCGGCGTGTAGGACGCGGTCGCCGCCAGCAGGCCCCCCGCGATGGGCCCGACCACACCCATGGCCTCGGACGTCGAGTTGGCCACGGCGATGTGCATGGGGATGTTCTCCCGGGAGCCGAACTCCAGCACCAGGTTCTGGGAGGAGAGCATGAAGCCCCCCAGCCCCCCGGCGATCCCGGCATACGCCACCAGCACCCACTCGAAGGCCGGCGCCTGGAGCAACAGCGCCGCCCCCACGATCCACAGCGCCACGGACAGCAGGAACGTGGCCCGGAACCCGGTGCGGTCCGCCATCACGCCCCAGAGCAGCTGAAAGGTCGACTGCGACAGGGCGAACACCGCGGTCAGCTGCCCCAGCTGAGTCCCGCTGATCTCGAAGCGCGTTCCCGCGTAGAGGACGTAGAAGGGCATGGCCATGCGGCCGGCGACGCCCAGCGCGCGAGCCACGAAGTAGAAGGTGAAGGCGCGGTCGCCGCGCAGCAGCGCCGGCAGCTCGCGCAGCCGCTGCCTCACGGCGGCCTTGGCCCGCACCGTGGGTGAATCGGGCTCGCGCACCAGCAGCAGCGCACAGAGACCCGCGGCCGTGAGCCCGAAGGAGAGCAGGAAGGTGGACGCGTAGCCGTTGCCCAGGGCGTTCTGGTCGATCAGCCAGCCCCCGAAGCGCCCGACCCCGGCCGCGGTGACGCCGGCCAGGAAGTTGCGCAGGCCCATCAGGAAGCCGCGGCGCTCGACCGGGATCACCTTGGAGACGAGGGTGTTGAAGATGACTCCCTGCATGCCCAGGAAGAACCCGAACAGGCCGAGCAATCCGCATACGGCGACCACGTTCCACTCGCGGGGCAGGAAGAAACCGGCCAGCGCGATGCCCAGCACCTGCACGCGCATCATTCCGCCGACCAGGAAGCCCGTCGGCAGCACCGTGCGGCGATGCTCCACCACGCTGGCGGCGAAGATCGGCGTCAGCGACATGCCCAGGGCCTGCAGGCCGCGCGCCAGGCCCACCACCACACTGGAGCCGGACAGCTCGAAGACGTAGTAGGGGATGAAGGTGGGAGCGTTGAGCAGCCGGAAGCCCGTCTGCCCCAGGAGCCCGTGGACCAGGTGGGCCAGGTAGTTGCGTCGCAGGTTGCTGCGAACTTCCTGCTGGAAGACCTCTTCCCGTTTCACCCGAGCACCTGACGCGCCAGGCCGGCCAGGTACACGGAGCCCGCGGCGCACACCAGGTCGCCCTCCCCCAGCCCTTCCAGCGCGGCGCGCAGGGCCATGTGGGGGTTGGGTACGGCGCGCACGGCGGTACCCGGCGCTGCGGCGCGCACCGCCGCCGCCACGTCGGCGGGCTTGAGCGAGCGCGTAGGCTCGGCGCGCGTCACCGTCACCGATTCGAAGCCGGGCAAAAGCGCGTCCAGGATCCCCGCCAGGTCCTTGCCGGCCGACACCGAGAGCACCAGCCGCGCGCGGCGTGCCGGCAGGCGCGCCAACGCTTCAGCCAGTGCGCGGGCGGAAGCCGCCGTGTGCGCGGAGTCGACGACGCGCCAGGGCGCGCGGCCCAGCAGCTCGATGCGGCCGGGAAGCCGCACCGAAGCCAGGCCTGCGACCGCCGCGCGGGCCAGGTCCTCAACGGGCGGCGCGCCGGGCAGACGGCCCGCCGCAGCCAGGGCGACCGCGGCGTTGTCCGCCTGCCGCGGGCAGAGCAGCGGCGCGCGCAGGTCCACGTCCAGCCGACCATCGCGCACGCGGAACGCCAGCCCATCGGGCCCGACCGAATGCAGCTCGGATGAGAACTCGTGACCGAGTCGAGCCAGCGGCGCGCCCTGCTCGCGGGCCACGCCCTCCACCACCCGCGCCGCCTCGTCGGGCAGCGCGCCGGTCACCAGCGGCACACCCGGCTTGACGATCCCTGCTTTTTCGCCGGCGATGGCCGCCAGCGTGTCACCCAGACGATCGGTGTGCTCCAACTCGATGGTGGTGATGACACAGACGGCCGGCTCCACCACGTTGGTCGAGTCGAGTCGGCCGCCCAGCCCCACCTCCAGGATGGCGCGCTGCACTCCGGCCTCCTGGAACAGCAACAGCGCCGCGGCGGTGGTGGCGTCGAAGAAGGTGGGTGCATTCTCGGGGGTCTCGGCCCGCAGCGCGTCCACGTGGGGCCTCAGCCGCTCCACGGCTGCAGCCAGCCGCTCGCCCTCCACCTCGCGGCCGTCGATGCGGAAGCGCTCGCTCCAGCGCACCAGGTGCGGCGAGGTGAAGACACCCACCCGCTCGCCGCCGGCGCGCAGCACGGCCTCGGCCAGAAGCGCGGTGGAGCCCTTGCCCTTGGAGCCGGCGACGTGCAGCACGGACAGGCCGCGCTGGGGCTCGTCCAGACGCTCGAGCAGCCGGCGCACCGGGTCCAGGCCCATACGTGCATAGGGCCAGTCGGGCCGGCGCTCCACGTTGATCAGCCCCTCGAGCCAGGCGCCGGCCTCCTCCAGGGTGCGAACGGTCTGGGGCATGCGGTGACCAAAAAAAGAGGCGGCCGAAGGCCGCCTCGGAGAAACGCCTCGTCGGCGCACCTCACTGGGTCATGTAGCGCTTCCACTTGCGGTAGTCCTTCACCGCATCGCTGGTGGACTCCACCGCCGGGTAGAAGAAACGCGCCGCGTAGCCGCATTCGGCGCAGATCTTGTAGGCGAACTTGAAGCCCTCGACCTCGCGGACCGATCCGACCAGCTCGCGATTGTCGTCGGTGCAGCAGTCCGACGGGTTGGTCGGCGAGACGATTCGCTTGGGGTAGTCGTTGCGCGGCTTCTCATCGTCCTTGTAGCGGATGATGTTGCGCGTCGGCCGGTTGGACTTGACGTCCGAGTTCTGCTTCCGAATGTTGCTTCCGATTCGTCTCAACGGCTTTCCTCACACGTAGCCAGCTCCCGTCGCGACCCGGGGTCGAGTTCGCGCAGGAGATGGGTGAAATCGTCGTAGGGCTTCTCGCAGGGAGCGCCCGCTGCGAAATGCAGGCGGTCCGGACGCTGCGGGGCGGAGTAGCTCAGCAGCGCCGAGCTGCGCGTGCCGTAGGCCGGGGTGTGGATGCAGGTCTCGGCCAGCGGATCGGCAAAGCCCCGATGGCCCCGGCAGACGGCCGCCAGGGCGTCGGTCACAGCGGCGGGGTCCAGCTCGCCGGCCCGGCCGGCCTCCAGCAGCAGCCGCGCCACCTTGGGGACCTTGCGATCGTTGGGGTCCGCGTTGCCCACCACGTGAACGCCAGGCGTCAGGGCCCGGACCTTGACCTCGTCCTCGTACACCGCGACGAAGGCGCTGTCGCCGTCCGCCACCAGCAGGTTGAACGGGTTGTAGGCGCCCGCCGGCACCCGCTCCAGGGTCCGAGCGGCCGCTTCGGCGTTGGGCTCCGCCAGGACGTCCATGACCAGGTGCCCCCGCGAGCGCCGCTCGGGGTCGCGCTGGGCGCACGGGCGATTGGTGATTCCGGCAAAAGTCCCCGTGGGGCCAACTCCCAGCCACGTTCCGCCCTCGCGGCAGTCCAGAGGGGCCACCAAGGCCCCGGCGGCACCGGTCCGCAGGGCCGGCCCTTCGGCGGGCCGATCCAGATACTCGTCCCGGTTGGCCGCTACGACGAGCGGTAGCCCCGGGACGCACCGGTGCAGGGCGATGAGGGTGCACATGGGGGAGGCTGCAGTGTAGCCCCTCCGGGGAAATTCCGCAAGCCAGGCGTGAAGTTACGCCTTTCGAGCCCCGACCAGCCGCAACGGGCGCGACTCATCGGCGTCGGCTGCCGACTCCGCTTCGTCGCCCTTCCAACCCCGGGCCGCCCGGGCCCGTTGGGCCTTGCGGCGGGCCGCGCCGCGGTTCATCTCCAACCCGTGCCGGGCCAGCACGTCGCGCAGCTGCTCGAAGTTCTGCTCGATGGTCATGCGCACCGATTCGAAGCCGTGCTCGATTGCGTCGGCGCGCTTCCAGAACGCGATCGGATTGACGCCGAAGAACTCGGCGTCCAGCTCTCGGGGCTCCAGCAGGACGATGTCGCCCTGGAAGCGGTCGTCGGCCAGGTAGCGCTGGATGCCCAGCTTGAGCCGGGAGTGCAGCAGGGTGCGGAAGACTTGGTTCAGCACGGTCCCCAGGCCGCGGTCCGACAGGTGACCGGCGCTGCCGAAGAAGCTGGTGTCGGCGTCCTCGGGGACCACCTGATTGAGGAAGGGGCGGAAGGGGTTGTAACAGATGACCAGGTCGGCTCCCTTCTCGACAGCGATGTCGATGTTGGCGGTGTGGCGCACTCCGCCGTCCACGTAGTCGATGCCGTTGATGCGGGCGGGCTTGTAGAAGATGGGGAGCGCCGTAGACGCCTGCACGGCCTGGGACACCGTCACGTCGGCGACCTCGTCGGGGCCGAAGATGGCGCGCTCGGCGGTGTCCAGATCGCACGCCGTGATGTAGAGGCGCTTGCCGCTCTCGCGCTCGAAGCCGCGGAAGTCGTTGGGGATGCCCAGGCGCTCCAGGTTGGTGCGCAGCCAGCGTTCCAGGCTCGAGTTGTCGAAGAAGCCCGGGGGGAGATGCTCCATCAGGGAGGGCATCGCGCGCTGGGGCGCGATGTGCTCCTGGAAGCGCATGGCCAACGCCTCGAAGCCCGCGTAGCTGGGCTGCTGCAGCAGCTCGCGCGCGATGGGCGCCAGCGCCTCGGGAAGCCCGGGCAGCCCGGCGATCAGCTCGCGAGTCACACCGGGCAGGTAGGTGGTGAGCTCATAGGCCAGCCTGGCGGGCCGGCTCAGGAAATCGCGCCAGTTGGGGTTGTAGAAATCCGTGGGCTTGAGCTGGCGCAGTCGAGCGCTCGAGCCCTGGAGCACGGAGACCATCTCGTCGGGGGTGACACCGGCGGCCACGGCCGAACCCAACATGGCGCCCGCCGACAACCCCACGTAGAGATCGAAATCGGTCACCTTACGCCCGACCAGGAAGTCGTTCAGCGCCTTGAGCCCGCCGACCTTGAAGGCCCCACCGGAGACGGCTCCTCCGGCCAGAACCAAGGCCACCTTGGAGGCCTCGCCCTTCCGGGCTCGCCCGCCGTCGCCTTTCCGAATCAGGGTCAGGCCCACAATGCTCCCCCGCCGCTCGGGGCCGGCAGCACCGTGGGGGAATCGGCCAGCGTCTGCCCGCGATCGGCCCTGTGCAGCGCCTATCCGCTGCACCGCGTTAGAATACCGTTCGTGAGAGCGCGCGGCCAAGCCGAATCTGCCCTGCGGGGATCCCGGAATTCTCGGGAATTCGCGGGATGTTCGGCGCAAACGTGGCTCGGACGGCAACTCACATGGGGGGCATTCCAACGGATGCCGCATCGCGTCGGTGCGAATAGGAGACGTGGGAGAGAAAGGCCCGTTGTGGTAATTCAATCATATCGTTGGAGGTCCCACGCCATGGCCGCCCGAACCATTGCAGCGGCGCTCGTCGTTCTGTGGCTGGCCGGCTGCGCGAGCACGGGCACGTCGGTGCCGCCGGACCCGAACGATCCCAACGCCACCAGCCAGCGGCCCGGCGTCAGCATCGGCCAGCGAGCGGCGAGCGCCCTCGAGGGCGCCTTGATGGGTGCCGTGATCGGTGGCCAGATGGGCCCCATCGGCGCCGCCGTGGGCGCCGCCAGCGCCATGATCTACAGCGCCATCACCGGCCAGGTCCCCTTCTCGAGCGGCCCCAGCTGGGGCGGCGGCAACGCGCCCACCGAACAGGACCGCGAGGTCTCCCTGGAGCAGGAGATCGAGGAGGAGATGGCGAGGCAAGCCTCGCTCGAAACGGAGATCGAGGACGAGCTCTCGCGCCAGGAAGAGCTGCTGCGCCAGATCGACGACGATGACTCCATCCCGGGCGCTGAAGAGGCGGCGGCGCCCACTCCGGTGGACCCGATTCCCGCAGAGCCCCTGGAAGCGACCGAGGTCGACCCGCGCGCCGCTCCCAACGCCCCCAAGGATCGTGTGCTTCCGGCCATCGTGTTCGACGAGCAGCGCATCGAGGTCGAGAAGGGCACCTGGGACAACGACCGCGACCTGGACGTCGTCCAGCGCAGCCTGGACGCGGATCGAGACGGCACCCCCGAGCAGGTTCGCTACGTGGACCCCGTCAGCGGCCGCATGATCCGCAAGGAGCAGGACCGCGACTACGACGGGCGCATCGACGCCTGGCAGAGCTACGAGGGCGGCGGGATCGCGGAACGCCAGCTGGACGAGAACGACGACGGTCGGCCCGACGTGTGGGAGACCTACTCCGGCGGCAAGATGAGCACGCGCGAGGTGGACCGCGACCAGGACGGACAGCGCGACGCCTTCTTCGATTTCGAGAACGGGTCTCTGGTGGAGGAGCGCCACGACACCGACGGCGACGGGCGCATCGACCTGGTGGTGACCTACCGCGACCGTGTACGGATCCGGGCGGAAGAGGACACCAGCCACGACGGCCGCATGGACACCTGGACCACCTACCAGATCGCGGGCGACAAGGAAGTCATCGCGCGCATCGAGCGCGACAAGGACGGAAGCGGCCAGCCCAACGTCTTCGAGATCTTCGAGCCCAAGGAAGGCAAGGCCCAGCTGGCCAAGCGCGAAGAGGACGTGAACGGCGACGGCAACATCGACGTCACCTCTGTCTACGAGAACGGCAAGCTCGTCCGCCGCGAAGTCACCGACCCCGGCCTCGTCCCCCTCTAGGCAACTAAGGCGCAACTAAGGGGACAGTCCCTTTAGTTGCCGGGCGAGGCGTATCGCACATCACGGACACCCGAACGGCAACTAAAGGGACTGTCCCCTTAGTTGCGCCTTAGTTGCCGGCGTCGTCGGGGCGGAGTTCTAGTTCGCGGCGCTGCTTCTCGCGCTCGCGGAAGGTCTCGATGCGGCGGCGCTCCAGCAGGAGTTGGAGCTCCTTGTTGCGGTTGCGGATCCGCTCCAGCTCCAGCGCCAGCTCGCGGTCCGAGAGCTCGGCCATCTTGAACTCGAGATCCATCTCGACGCTGGCCCGCGTGCCGTCCGATGCGAGAGCAGTGATGCGCACGCGGTTGCTGCCCTCGCGCACGGGCACGAAGCCCTGGAAGGCGCCGTCGGGAGACAGCTCGACGTCGGTGGAGAAGTCACCCGTGGTCAGGTTCGTGAAGACCAGATCCTCGATGTTGGCGAACGAGACGCCCTGGAGCAGCACCACGATGTCGCCCGGGTTCTGGACCGGCGTGTACTGGCCCAGGGTCACCCGCGCCATCTCGGTCAACGCCACCGGGTACGAGAGCGCACCGGGTCCCAGCGCGTAGGTGTTGATCATGATGCCCGCCCGGCGCGCCAGGCGGGCGGCGTTGACGGCCGCCTCTACGTCGCCCGGATCGGCGGAGTTGCCCCGGCCGATGGGCAACGTCGGCGTTCCGTCCGACAGGAACAGGATCACCTTGCGGGCGTCGCGCGGCTGGCTCTTGGCCCCGGGCAGCCCGGCGAGCTCGGTGATGCCCAGGCGTACGCCCGCCGCAAAGTTCGTGGCGCCGCGCGCCCCGCGCGCCATCACCCCCACCAGGGCCCGCTGCACCCGATCGTAATCGTGGGTGAACGGCACCTCCAGCCACGCGTCGCGCTGATCCGGACGCAGCCGTTCGCCCGTCATCGGGTTCACCTCGCCCCCGTAGGAGAGGAGTCCGACCCGCACGCGCCGGCTGTCGAGGCCGGTCAGCAGCTGGCGCGCAGCCAGCACCTGGGCGGCCAGGATCGTGTCGTCGGCATCGGTGCTGCGGACCTCGGCGGGATAGGTGCCGGGCGGCAGCAGCTCCATGTGCGGGTTGAAGCCGATCTGGCCGTCCCCATCCACGTCCAGGCCGCTGGCCTCGCGCGTAGAGGCGGAGACGTCGATGGCGATCATCACGTCGAACTCACCCGGCGAGTCGCCCGACGCCACGGCGTTGCCGCGGATCGGGGCCACGTGGACCTTGTTGCGCACCACTTCATCGTTCGGCGAGTCGACGAAGATCTGCACCGGGGTCGGGGCCGCGGCGGCCGGCGGCGGG
>CAMYOO010000023.1:2605-23613 GCA_947260035.1 uncultured delta proteobacterium | reverse complement strand
AGCTCGTACTCCACGGGCTCGAAGACCGTCTGGGTGAAGACGTTCTGCATGACGAAGAGGGCGAAGACACACAGGATGCCGGCCACCACCGGCGTCGCCGCCCAGCCCATCGCGATCCCGCCCACCTGGTTCCAGCGGATCTGACGCAGGCCCTTGAGGCCGTTCGCGGACGCAATGCCGATCACCGCGCCCACGATGGCCTGGGAGCTGGAGACCGGGATCAGGGGAATGGGCGGCAGGTCGTGGCTCAGCAGGAAATGCTGCAGCCCTACCGACGAGAACAGGAAGAGCACGACGGCGTGGGACACCACCGACACGACCGCGGCCACCGGCGTCAGCGGGAGGATGCCCCGGCCGACGGTCATCATCACGGGCTTCGAGAACGTGATCACTCCCACGCCGATGGCGATCGCCCCGAGCAGGAAGAGCTGCTGGACCGAGGTGACGGTGACACCCCCGACCTGGAAGTCCTGGAAGGGAGAGGAGGAGAGGAAGACGCCCATCACGTTGCCGATGTTGTTCGCGCCCAGGCTGTACGAGCCCAGGATCCCCGCCCCGATCAGGCCCCAGCGCGTCCAGCGGTCGATGGTCAGCAGGTGCAGCCGGCCGGAGCGGAGCAGCAGCCGGACCCCTGAGTAGAGGACGAACGCGGTGATGGCGCCGAGCACGGGCGCCGCGATCCAGGTACTCCCGATCTTGCCAAGGACGGCCAGGTCCGTGACCGAGCCACTGAAGAGGTTCCACCCCACGATGGCGCCGACGATGGCCTGGGTCGTGGAGACCGGGAGGCCCGCCTTGGTCATCAGGTACACGGTGATGGCCGCACACAGGGCCACCGTGAACGCGCCGGGCAGCGCGTTGACCGCGCCCAGCTCACCCAGCCCGTGGGCGGCGCCGGCGCCGCTGAGCACGGCGCCCAGCAGGATGAAGACGCTGGCCAGCAGGGCGGCGGTGCCGAAGCGGATCATGCGCGAGGCCACGGCCGTGCCGAAGACGTTCGCCGAGTCGTTGGCGCCGAGCGAGAAGCCCAGGAACAGGCCGCTCGAGAAGAAAATGAGGATGGCGAGATCCATCCGGCTCCTCCGCGCTGCTCACGCGCCGGGTGGCGCGCTCACTCCGCCCGCTTGATGGCGCAGATGGTGAGCATGTCGGCGACGCGCTCGGCGCGGTCCGCGACGCCATCCAGCTCGCGTACGGATCTCGCGAGGTGATCCTTGAGGGCCAGCTCGAGATCGGTGGCGTAGATCTGCTCCAGCATCTTGTCCCGCAGGGCGTCGCTCTCGGACTCGTAGAAGCCCACCTTGTGCACGTAGTCGCGCACGTGGGTGTAGTCGCGGAAGTAGGCACGGGTCGCCTGGACCAGTTCGTCCACGGCGTGTCCCACCGCCGTCATCATCTCCTTGCCATCCGCGCGAACGAAGTCGGGTGGCTGGATCTGCGCGTAACGCATGAAGCGCATCGCGTGGTGCATGTCCTCGACCAGGCGGTGCAAGGCCTCGATCAGGAGGCACACATCGGCGAGCAGGTCCGGGATCAGCATCTCGGTGTAGAGCTCGGCCTCGATCTCGCGACGCAGTCGGCTGCAGGCGCGTTTCAGCTCGAGCATCTGCTCCACGCGCCGCATCTGCGTCTCGTCGCCCCCGCTCGCGCTCGCCTCGAGCGAGTGCTCGATCATGGCAACGAGCACCAGTGCCGACTCCGAGACCTTGTCCAGGAACTCGTCGATCCTGCGCTCGATGGCCTTGCTGCGTCCGAAGAGGGATCGCTTGCCCATGCTTCCTCCGGCCTGGTAGTCGTCGGCTGGTATACGGTACCAGGGCGCATCATCCGCGTCGGTAGCCTCCAGCAGTGATCACGCCGCCCTTGATCGCCCAGTTCGAGATCGACGAGGCCGGGATCGCCCAGACCGCTCCTCCGGGGTCCAACCTGGAGCCGCACAACGGCGCCTCACGGCAAGGCGACACCCTCCAGTTCGGTCTGAAGCAAAGCGAGATCGACGACATCTGGCAGCGCATCCAGGACCTGCTCGCAGCGGTCGACGCGGGGCGGCTCTCGACGTTCTGAAGGGCTAGGGTGCGACTCCGATGGCCGATGCCCTTCACGAGCTCCTGCGCGCGAACCCCGGCGGGCCTCTCTTCGTCATCCTCTTCTTCGGGTACCTGATCGGGAAGCGCCAGCTGCGGGGCTTAGAGCCGGGCTCGGTGACCGGCGTCCTCTCCGCCGGCAGGGTCTTCGGGCACCAAATCCTCGGGGGCCGTGGCATACTCCGGCCATCGATGCGCTCCCGGCAGTTCCCCCTCACGCGTTGCTCCATCCCGCTCGCCGCCGTGCTCTGGCTGGCGTCGGGCTGCACCGTGGGCCCCGACTACATCCCGCCGGAGCCGGAGACGCCCGACGCCTGGCACGTCGAGCTGACCCGGGGTCTGGCCCAGGGCCAGGCCGACTTCCAGACCTGGTGGACCCTTCTGGACGATCCGATGCTGAACCGGCTGGTCGGGCGCTCGCTCGAGGCGAACCTGGACCTGCGCCGCGCCGTGGCCCGAGTCTACGAATTCCGGGCCACCGTGGGCGTCGCCAAGGGGCAGCGGGTCCCGGACGTCAACACCCAGGGGAGCTACTCACGCCAGCGCTTCAGCGACAACATCATCCAGAACCCGGGGTCGGGCGCGGACAGCTTCAGCGTGGGCGAGAACAACTTCTTCAGCCTGGGCATCAACTCGAGCTGGGAGCTCGACCTGTGGGGCCGCGTGCGACGTTCGGTGGAGTCGGCCTCCTACGACTACCAGGCTTCCATCGAGGACTACCGCGACGTCCTGGTCACGCTGCTGGCCGACGTGGCGTTCACCTACGTGGAGAACCGCACCGCCCAGGCGCGGGCCGCCTTCGCGCGCAAGAACGCCGAGCTCCAGACCGGCGCGGTGCGCCTCACCCGCGACCGCCGGGACGCCGGACTGGTGGGCGACCTGGACGTGCGCCAGGCGGAGCTGAACCTGGCCCGGACCGAGTCGGTCATTCCGCGCTTCGAGCAGCAGGTCGCCGTGACGACGCACCGGCTGGGCGTCCTGACGGGGCAGCTGCCCAGCTCCCTCTACACGGACCTTTCTCCGCAGCGCCCGATCCCGGTCCCGCCCGCTCGGGTCGCGCTCGGTCTGCCGGTGGAGCTGATCCGCCAGCGGCCGGACATCCGCCGCGCCGAGCGCCTGCTGGCCTCGCAGACCGCGCGCATCGGCGTCGTCACCGCAGACCTGTATCCGCGCTTCTCGATCTCGGGCCAGTTCACGGTGGACTCGACACGCGGCTACAACTGGTTCGACTGGGGCAGCCGCGGCTTCGGGATCGGCCCCACCTTCAGCTGGAACGTCTTCTCGGGCGGCCGCATCCGCAGCCAGATCCGGCGCGAGGAAGCGCGCACCGACGAGGCCGTGACCGCCTACGAGCAGGCGGTGCTGCGCGGCTACGAAGAGGCGGAGAACGCCCTGGTGAGCTTCGTGCGCGAGCAGGAGCGCGCCGAGGCCCTGCAGCGCTCGGTGACCGCGGCATCCGAGTCGGTCCGGCTGGTGGAAGAGCTCTACCGCCTGGGGCTCACCGACTTCCAGAACGTGCTGGTGACCCAGCGGGCGCTCTTCGAAGAAGAGGATGCGCTCGCCGAGAGCCGGGGCCGTGTCACCCAGAACCTGATCGGCGTGTACAAAGCCGTCGGCGGCGGCTGGGCTCCGTAGCCCCGCTTCGCTTTTGTTGGAGGTTTCCAGGATGAGTTCAGTGCGCCTGTGCGCGGCGATCGCTGCGGTGGCCCTGCTCGGCGGGCCCGTCGGCTGCTCCCAGGAGCCGCCTGCGAAGAAGGAGGTGGTGCGCCCGATCAAGATGCTGACCGTCGGCAGCGGTGCGGGAGATACGCGCGAGTATCCGGGCCGCCTGCGCGCCTCGCAGCAGGCCGACATGGCGTTCGAGGTGCAGGGCCGCATCATCGAGTGGGTGTTCAAGGAAGGCGACCGTGTGCGGATGGGCGAGGTGCTCGCCCGCCTGGATCCGAGCGACTACCAGAACACACTGGAGCAGTCCCAGGCCATGGAGCGCAACCGGCGCACCTACCTGAGCCGGATCGCGCAGGCGCACAAGACGGGCGCGGTCTCCGACCAGGACCTCAACGACGCCCAGGCCCAGCTCGACGTCGCCGCTGCCGAGACCAAGATCTCGCAGAAGGCCCTCAACGACACGCAGCTGCGCGCGCCCTTCGACGGGCTGATGTCGCGCAAGCTGGTCGAGGACTACGCCAACGTGCAGGCCAAGCAGCCGGTCCTGATCTTCGAGGACCCGTCGTACATGGAGATCAAGGTTTCGGTGCCCGAGCGCGACCTGGCCGGCCGGCGCGCTCAGGAGCAGGACCGCGCCTCCATCACGCAGCGGATCAAGCCGGAGGTGGAGGTCACCGCCCTGCGCGGCAAGAAGTTCCCCGCGCAGCTGAAGGAGCTGGCCACCACCGCCGATCCAACGACCCGTACCTTCGAGGCCACCTTCAGCTTCCAGCCCGGCGAGGAGATCAACGTGCTGCCGGGCATGACCGCGAAGGTGATCGTGCACCCGAGTGGAGGCATCGGAGTCGCAAGCGACGTCTCCATCCCGGCGACCGCCGCCGCCGCCGACGAGGACGGCAATCCGTCGGTCTGGATCGTGGATCCGGAGACGAGCACCGTGAGCCGCCGCCCGGTCACCCTGGGACCCATGGCCGAAGCGTCGGTCGTCATCACCGAAGGACTCAATGACGGCGACACGGTCGCGATCTCCGGGGTGACCCAGCTGAGACCGGGGATGAAGGTCCGGCCTTGGGAGCGCTAGGAACCGGTAGGAGCGGGACGACGCCATGAACCTCGCCGAAGTCGCGCTGCGCAACCGGGTCACCACCCTGGTCCTCACGGTCGTCATGTTCCTGGGCGGCATCCAGGCCTACGGAGGCCTGTCTCGCCTGGAGGACCCCGAGTTCACCATCAAGGACGGCCTGGTCAACACGCCCTACCCCGGCGCCACGGCCGCCGAGGTGGAGCAGGAGGTCAGCGATCGCATCGAGAAGGCGGTCCAGCAGCTGGGCCAGCTGGACTGGGTGGAGTCCACTTCCTACTGGGGCATGTCCCAGATCAAGGCCCACATCAAGGACGAGTACGACAAGTTCGCGCTGCCCCAGGTGTGGGACGAGCTGCGCCGCAAGGTGACCGACGTACAGGGCCAGCTGCCTCCGGGCGCCGGGCCGTCCGTCGTCAACGACGACTTCGGCGACGTCTGGGGCACCTTCATCGCCATCTACGGCGACGAGTACAGCGACGCCGAGCTGCGCGACGTGGCCAAGCTCTACCAGAAGGAGCTGCTGCTGGTCGACGACGTGGCCAAGATCGACTTCTGGGGCGAGCGCAAGGAAGCGATCTACGTGGAGCCGGACCGGGATCGCATGTCCCAGCTCGGCCTGAAGCCGGACGCGATCGTCCAGGCGCTCCGGGAGAAGAACCTGGCCGTCGAGTCGGGCCGGGTGGACGTGGGCCCCGAGTACATCTCGATCCAGCCCAGCGGCGAGATCGAGAAGGTGGAGGACTTCGAGGGCCTGCTGCTCAGCGAAGAGGGCGCTCCCGAGCAGATCTACGTGCGCGACGTGGCCACCGTGCGCCGCGGCTACGTGGACCCGCCCGGAACCCTGATGCGCTACGACGGCCACAAGGCCATCGGACTGGGGATCTCCACCCTCAAGGGCGGCAACGTGGTGGAGATGGGCGACGCCGTCGCCGCCCGCGCCCAGGAGCTGCTGGACCAGGTGCCGCTAGGTATGGAGGTGGGCATCGCCTCGAACCAGTCCGTGGCCACCACCACCGCCATCAACGCGTTCCTGATCAACCTGATCGAGGCCGTAGCCATCGTGATCGGCGTGCTGGTCTTCTTCATGGGCCTGCGCCCCAGCCTGATCATCGGCTTCGTCTTGGCGCTGACCATCTGCGGGACCTTCATCTTCATGGGCCCGTGGGACGTCGCCCTGGAGCGCATCTCCCTGGGCGCCCTGGTGATCGCGCTGGGCATGCTGGTGGACAACGCCATCGTCGTCGTGGACGGGATGATGGTGAGAATGCAGAAAGGGATGGAGTCCGAGGCGGCGGGTATCGAAGTAGTGGGCCAGACGTCGGTCCCGCTGCTCGGCGCCACCGCGGTGGCGGTGATGGCGTTCGGCGCCATCGGCCTCTCCAACGACGGCACCGGCGAGTACTGCCGCTCGCTCTTCCAGGTGGTGCTGATCTCGCTCTCGCTGTCCTGGGTCACCGCCGTCACCGTCACGCCGGTGCTGTGCACGATGTTCCTCAAGGTCGCCGAGCCGAAGCCGGGAGAGGAAGCCGCCGACCCGTACGGCGGCGGCTTCTACCAGCGCTACCGCGGCCTGGTGCGCGCCTGCATCCGCGCCCGCTGGGTTACCGTGGGTGTCGTCGCGGCCGCCTTCGCAGGATCCGTCTACGGCTTCGGCTATGTGGACAACAGCTTCTTCCCCGACTCGACCCGGCCCCAGTTCATGTTGGACATGTGGATGCCCCAGGGCATCCAGATCACCGAGTCGGCCGAGGAGGCCGGCAAGGTGGAGGAGTACCTGCTGGGCCTGGAGCCCGTGACCCACGTGAGCAGCCTGGTGGGCGCGGGCGGCATGCGCTTCCTGCTGACCTACGACCCGGAGAAGCCCAACACCTCGTACGTCCAGTTCCTGGTGGACGTCACCGACTACCGGTTGATCGCCGGACTGGTGGACGAGGTGGAGACCCACATGGAGGAGAACCACCCGGATGCCATGAGCTACGTGCGGCTCTTCCGGCTGGGACCCGGCAGCGGTGGCCGCATCCAGGCGAAGTTCATGGGATCCGACCGCAACACCCTGCGCAAGGCCGCCTTCCAGGCCCGGGCGATCATGCTGGACGATGGGGGCGCCAAGGGCGTTCGCATGGACTGGCGCCAGCGCGTGAAGGTGGTGGTGCCGGAGATCGCCGACGAGCAGGCCAACATCGCCGGCGTCACGCGTCCCGACATCGCTCAGGTGCTGCGCGGCGCCTTCCAGGGCGACGCGGTCGGCACCTACCGCGAAGACGACGACCTGCTTCCGATCTACCTGCGCCAGCCGGAGCCGGACCGCAGCGACGTCAGCAACATCCAGAACCTGAGCATCTGGAGCCCCGCCGCCGTCCAGTACATCCCCCTGCGTCAGGTGATCTCGAGCTTCGAGACCACCTTCGACGACGACATCATCTACCGGATGAACCGCAAGCGCGCGCTCACGGTGCACTCGGACCCCAAGAGCGGCCCGCCGAGCGTGCTGCTGGGCCGCATCAAGGACAAGATCGAGGCCATTCCCCTGCCACCGGGACACACCCTCGAGTGGTGGGGCGAGTACCGCGACTCCGGGCGCGCCCAGAGCGCCATCGCGGCGAGCATCCCGCTGTTCCTGGGCGCGATGGTCCTGATCGTGATCGCGCTCTTCAACGACCTGCGCCAGCCCGCGGTGATCTGGATGACGGTTCCGTTGGCACTGATCGGCATCACCATGGGCCTGCTGCTCACGAGCCAGCCCTTCGGCTTCATGGCCATGCTGGGAGCCATGAGCTTATCCGGCATGATGATCAAGAACGCCATCGTACTGATCGATGAGATCGAGCTGCAGAAGAAGACCAACGACGTGTTCACGGCGATCCTGGAGTCCGGCGTCAGCCGGCTGCGCCCCGTGGCCATGGCCGCACTGACCACCGCACTGGGCATGCTGCCCCTGCTGCAGGACGCCTTCTTCATCGCCATGGCGGTGACCATCATCTTCGGCCTGATGATCGCCACCATGCTGACGATGGTGTTCGTCCCGGTGCTCTACGCGATGTTCTTCCGGGTCGAGGTGCCGGCGGATGCGCCGCCCGCGCCGGGTCCGCCGACGGCGTAGCCGCGCTCAGTCGCGAGTCGGCGCGTCCAGGATCTCGCGCACCTTGCGCGCCAGGGCCTCCGGCGTGAAGGGCTTGGCCAGGAAGGCCTCGTCGCCCGGAACGATCCCGCGCTGTCCCAGGGCGTCGTCGGCGTAGCCACTGACGTAGAGCACCTTGGCCTCCGGGTGCACGTGCTTCATGCGCTCCACCAGCTCGGCGCCGCCCATCTCGGGCATGATCACGTCGGTGACGACCAGATGCAGTGTGCCCTGGTGGGCCTCCGCCCGTTCCAGCGCCTCCGCGCCGTTGGACGCCTCGAGTACGCGGTAGCCGCTTTCGTTCAGGACCCTCAGCAGCAGGCGCCGCACCGTCGGCTCGTCCTCGGCCAGCAGCACCGTCTCGCTTCCTCGAGCCGGCGCCGCCGCGACCGCAGGCGCGCGAAGCGCCGCCACGCGGCCCTCCGCGGCGGGCAGCACGATCTCCACGGTGGTCCCCTGGGACGGCCGGCTGCGCAGGACGATCGAACCACCGCTCTGCTGGACGATTCCGTAGACCGTCGAGAGGCCCAGCCCCGTGCCCTTGAAGCGGTCCTTGGTGGTGAAGAACGGATCGAAGGCGCGGGCCTGGGTCTCCTCATCCATGCCTACGCCGGTGTCCGTGACCTCGAGACGAACGCGCGGCTCGGAGCCGCCCGGCTCGTTGCAGGTGGCAATCGAGAGGCTTCCGCCACGGGGCATCGCGTCCCGGGAGTTCACCACCAGGTTGAGGAGCACCTGCTCGATCTGGCCCGGGTCCGCCCGCACCGGTTCCAGGTCGCCCGCCAGGTTGGTCGAGAGATCTACGTCCTCCCCGATCAGACGCCGCAGCATGCTCTCCGCATCGCGAACCACGTGATTCAGGTCGATCACCTCCGGCCTCATCACCTGGCGGCGGCTGAAGGCCAGGATCTGCCGCGTAAGCGACGCCGCCTGCTCCGCCATGCGCCGGATCTCCTCGGCGTCGTCGCGTCCCGGGTGCGCCGGCTCGAGCGAGCGGATCAACAAGTTGGTGTAGCCGGAGATGGCCGTGAGCAGGTTGTTGAAGTCGTGGGCGATGCCTCCCGCCAGCCGTCCCACTGCTTCCATCTTCTGGGATTGGCGCAGCTCTTCCTCGCGCGAGCGCAACGCGTGGGAGGCGCGCGCCCGACGGATGGCCAGTGCGATCAGGTTGGCCACAGCCTCGAGGAAGCGGATGTCGTCCTCGGAGTACTCGCGGCGGCTGTCCGAGTGGACGCCCAGCACGCCGAAGTGGGCGTCCCCCCCCGGGATCACCGCCGAGAGGCTGCTCACGACGCCGAGACCCTTCAGGCCCACGGAGGCGGGGAAGCGCTTCTCGCGCTCCAGTTCCTCGACGATCACCGCCTCACCGGTCAGCAGCGTGTAGCCGGCCTGGGTGGCCAAGGACATGGGGAAGCGCGCCTGGCCGATCGATTCCTCGGGCCAGCCCACGCCGGCCCGCAGCAGGATCTCCTGGTCACCGGGCAGGCGCTCGAGCACCGACACCCAGGCCACGTCCAGGGTACGGGCGATGACGCGGGCCGCGTCGCTCAAGATGACGTCCACGTCGGTCTCGCCCAGGGCTCGCTGGCCCAGCTCCGCCAGGGCCGCCTGCTCTCGAGCGCGCGTCTCGAGCCGCGCGCGTCCGGCCTCGACGGCCCGGGTGGCGTCGACGGCGGCCCGCTCGCTGTGACGCGCATCGGCCAGGGCCCGCTCCGTGGCGCCCAGGGAGATCCGGATCAGCATGGCCGTGACCACCACGGAGATCACCAGGACGAGCCCGGCATACCAGATCGTCAACGGCGCCATGGGCGGGGGACGCAGGCCGGCCCCCTCCGCCAGGAGCATGCCGAGGCCTGCGGCCACGGAGAGCCCGCTGAAGGCCACCACGCCACGGCCACCCCACAGGAAGCCCGCAAGGACCGAGACCATCACGTAGATGGCGATGGTGGGCCCGTTGATGCCTCCCATGAACCAGGTGAGCAACGTGATCAGAAACCAGAGGCCGCACGAGAAGGCGGCCCCGGCCAGCCTCACCCGTCCCAGGCGCACCAGCCCGAGCACTCCCAGCAGCGTGAGCGAGATGATGCCCTGAACGAACCACGCGATCTCGGGGTTCGGCGCCACCCGGGGATGCGCCACTGCCAGCGCACTCGCGGCCATGAGGCCCAGGATGCACAGCGTGATGGGGTAGAGAATGCGGGCAATCCGCCTCCCCTCCGGATCTTCGATCGCCGGGGGGGAGAGCAATGACCCCAGCCGGCTCCTCAAACCGTTCACGCGTAGGTCTCCATGGCCGTTTCAAGCCAGCTGCGTTTTCGGCGCTTCCGAGGCTCCAGTTGATCCCCGGAAGCCCTGAACCGGTGAAAGGTACTAGGCATTGCGCCTCTCGTAGCGATAGCCGTCGGCCAGGGCCCACAGGCGGTGTCGCGGGCCGGCTCGCTCGGGATCGCCCGCCTCGTAGCCGGCGTCCCCGGGATACAGCATGCAGGCCCCGCTCTCCTGCCGGTGGATCTGGGGCCGGAAGGTCATGGGCTCCGCCGCGCCCAGCACCTCCAGCGCCGCGGCTGCGGCGCGGTGCTCCACCAGCCAGGTGACCGTCACGAAGGTCGGCGGCGCCAGCAGGATCTCGCGCGCGTGGTGCGCCCGCAGCGCATCCCCCGGAGTAAACCAGCGGTGCTCCGCGATCTCGACCCCGTCCACCTGCACCGGGGTGTCGGCCTCCGCCGCCGTGAGGAAGAACCAGGTGTCGAAGCGGCGCGGCGAGATGTCCGGCGTGATCCAGCGCGAGATGAGACGCAGCGCGTCCGGCGCCAGGTCCAGCCCCGCCTCCTCGCGGGCCTCGCGAACGGCCGCGCGCCGCGCGTCCTCCGCCGGGTCGCCGGCCCGATCGGCCGGCTCCACCTTGCCTCCGGGAAAGACCCAGGCCGCGGGCCCCTCGCTGCGGCGCCGCGCTCGGGCCAGCAGCAGGACCTCGAGCTCCCGGCCGTCGCGCACCAGCACCACCGTGCCCGACGGATGCGGCTGCTGCGCGCTCATGCCCGCCTCACCTCGGGACACCTCAGCTCGACACCTGTAGAGCCTCGGGAAGGGAGCCCTCCAGATAGGCCTGCTCTTCGTGGCGGTCGGCGATGCGCCAGCCGTCCTCGGTGCATACCAGCTTGTCGTTGTAGTAGGCGCCCACCGTGAAGATGTGCCGGCTCTCGTCCGGATTGATGAAGACCATGGGGTTGATGACGTAGGTGCGCGTGGTGGCGCGATCGCCGTCGAGCTCGACGGTGGTGTTGCCGATGAAGTGCATCGTGATCGGGAACACCTGAAGCACCTGCTCCAGCCACTTGCGCACCTCGGGATAGGATCCCTTGGTGCCTCCGGACGTGGTGTAGTCCACATGCGCATCCAGCGTGAAGCAGGTGTCGAGCAGCTCGTAGTTCTTGGTGTCGATGGCAACCGTGTAGCGGATCAGCAGATCCTGGATCGCGATGCGATCGGAAATCTCTCGGACCGGCATCTCACGAGGGGGCATGGGCGTTCTCCTGAGCGGGGGCGGCCAGTCTACCGACTCGCCTAGATCTTCGCCGCGCGCCCCGCCCAGTAGGGATCGCGCAGACGCCGCGTGTAGAGCTTCCCGGTGACGTCGCGCGGCAGCGCGTCTTCGAAGTCGATGGAGCGGGGCACCTTGTAGGCCGCCAGATGCTCGCGGGCGAAGGCCAGGATCTCGGCCTCCAGCTCGGCCGATGCCTCGCGTCCGGGCCGCAGCTCCACCGCGGCCTTGACCTGCTCGCCCCACTCGTCGTCGGGGATGCCGAAGACGCCTACATCCGCCACGGCGGGATGCTCCTGGAGCGTTTGCTCCACTTCGGCGGGGTAGATGTTCACGCCGCCGGAAATGATGGTGTTGGAGCGGCGGTCGGCGAGCAGTACGAAGCCGCTCTCATCGACGCTTCCCACGTCCCCGATGGTGAAGACGCCGGGCTCGAGGTAGGCCTCCTCGGTCTTGGCGGGATCTTCGTGGTACTTGAACGGCCGCAGGCTGTCGCCGTGCCGCGCGTAGAGCAGCCCCACCTCGCCCGCCGGCAAGCGGCGGCCGCTTTCGTCCACGGCGAATACCTCGAAGGGCGGGATCGCGCGGCCGACGGTTCCCGGATGCGCCAGCCAGGTGTCCGAGTCCACCAGGGTGGTGACGCCCCCCTCGGTGGCGCCCCAGTACTCCACCAGGACGGGCCCCCACCACTCGATCATGCGCCGCTTCACGGTGACGGAGACGGGCGCGGCGCCGTGCAGCACCAGGTCGAGGCGCGGCGCGTCGAACTCGCGGCGGACCTCTTCGGGGAGCCGCAGCAGCCGCACGAACATGGTGGGCACCAGGTGGGTGTGGGCGATCTCGCGCTCGCGAATCGCGTCCAGGCAGCCCTGGGCATCGAAGCGCTGCAGCAGGTGCACGGGTGCACCGCTCACCTGGTCGTAGATCGCAAACATCAGCGGCGCCGCGTGGTAGAGCGGCCCGGTCACCAGGTGGGCGCCGCTTCCGTCGAGCCCCACCTTGCGCGCGTAGGCGCGCCAGCCGTCGAGCATGGCGCCCAGGGATGCGGCACGAGCGCGCTTCACGCCCTTGGGCCGCCCGGTGGTGCCGCTGGTATAGATCATGTTGCCGCCGGCCGGGCCGTCCGCCGGCAGCGGCGCGTCCGAGGCCGCGCCCAGCGCCCGCTCGAAGTCATCGCCGATGCGCAGGACCGAGTCGTGCACCCCGGCGGCGGTCTCGGCGAAGCGCGTGTCGCTGACCAGCAGCCGCGCCCCCGAGTCGCGCACCACATACGCCACCTCGTCCGGCGTCAGGTGCCAGTTGATGGGCGTGACCCAGAGCCCGGCCACGATTCCCGCCACCAGAAGCTCCACACCCTCGACACAGGAGCCCATGAGCAGCGCCAGGTGGTCGCCGGCGCGCAGGCCCACCTCGTCGCACAGGTAGTGCGCCGCGCGGTGCACCCGGTCTTCCAGCTCGGCCCAGCTGCGTCGCTGTGCGCCGTCGTCCAGCGCCAGGCCCTGGGGATCGCGCGCCGCGGCCGGGAAGATCACAGTGTGTCCGTAAGAGGGATCGCCATCGGGCGCTACGCCCAGAACTCATCCACGGCGAGCTGGTCACAAGGGACGGACGAGAGGGTGCGGATGCGGCCGTCGGAAATCTCGAAGATCAGGATGAAGTCGGTGTCCAGGACCCTGCCCTGGCGGCGTCCGGAGACGTGGAAGAACACCGCGGCGCGGGTCTCCGAGACCAACACGTCCTGGAGCTCCGACGAGAACTGGTCCGAGGCCTCCCCCAGCGCGCTCAGGTACTCGAACACCGCGTCCAGGCCCTCGCGCACCCCCGACCAGCGACCGCGGCCCGAGGCGTGCCACACCACATCGGGCGCGAACAGGCGTTCCAGGGTCGCGCGGTCGCCGCGGGCGGCGGCCTGCCATGCGTCCAGGGCGATCTGCACCAGCGTCGGGTCCGGCGTCGACATGGCTGCAGACTATCACTCCACGACGAGGCCCGATGCACCCAGCGCCGCCAGCAGCGCCGCGGTCAACGCACTGCGGTGCTCGGGAGTTCCCGGGAGCTGACACGTGCGGCAGGCCGGGCACTCCAGGCACGGGCCGCGCACGGTCACCGTCAACGAAGCGGCGCGCTCCACGCGCACCCGCGCCCGCACCTCGCCTTCCCCGGTGGAGCTCTCCAATCCTTGGACGCAGCCGGCGCACAGCGTGCGGGAGCGCCGCCAGCCGCGCTGCCGGGCCGTGGGAAGCGCATCCCCTTGCGTGACCGCCGCCACCAGATCGGCGGCGAAGTCCGGAAATGGAGGCTCGGGCGGGTGGTTCTCCACGCCGCACCGGCCCAGGCGCAGCCCGTAGAGCTCGACGGCCACGCCGTCGCTCTCGCCGTGGACGGGCTCCACCTCGCTCAGCTCCAGCAGTTCGCGGCACGCGCGACATCGCATGCGGGGTAGGATATCCGGCCTCGCCCACCCTGGAGACGATCATGACGCAGCCCGTCCGATTCGGTGTGACCCTTCCTCAGATCAAGCGCACCTGGGAGGAGGCCAAGGCCGCCGCCCTGGAGTTCGACGCGCTGGGCTTCCACTCCGTCTGGGTCTGCGACCACCTCTACGGCGTCCCCATGCCCCAGCTCCCCATCCTGGAGGCTTGGAGCCAGCTGGCGGCGGTGGCCGCCGTGACGCAGAACGTGGAGCTGGGCACGCTGGTCACCCCGCCGTTCTTCCGCAACCCCGCCGTCCTGGCCAAGCAGATCGCCACCGTGGACCAGATCTCCGGCGGCCGCGTGATTCCCGGCTTCGGCGCGGGCTGGTTCGAAGCCGAGTTCAGCGGCTACGGCTGCGACTTCCCGCCCCTGGGCCGGCGCATGAAGGCCCTGGAGGAAGGCGTGGAGCTGATGAAGCGCATGTGGCGCGAGGAGCAGGTCAGCTACCAGGGCGAGTTCGCCCGGACCGTGGACGTGCGCTGCGAGCCCAAGCCCGTGCGCCCGCCGCCGGTCCTGATCGGCGGCGGCGGCGAGAAGGTGCTGATGGGGATCGTCGCGCGGCACGCGGACATCTGGAACAACCTGGCCATCTTCCAGCCCCAGCTCGCTCACAAGGCCGAGGCCATGAAGCGCCGCTGCGACGAGCTGGACCGGGACTTCGACACCCTCGAGGTGTCACAGCAGTGCACGGTGGTCATCGCGGAAGACGACGCCACCGCCAAGCAGCACCTGGAGAAGGCCAAGAAGATCTACGGCGGGCACATGGGCGGCGCCATCGAGGAGCACGGCATCTGGGGCGCCCCCGATCAGGTGATCGAACGCATCCAGCGCCACGTAGACCTGGGCTGCACCCTCTTCATCATCGAGTTCTTCGGCCGCGACACCCGCGAACCCGCCCGCCTCTTCGCCGAAAAGGTCGCCCCCGCCTTCGCCTGAGAAACGCGACCCAGAAAAGGGAAACAGCAACTAAAGGGACAGTCCCGTTAGTTGCCGGTGCTGGTTTCGTCTACCCAGGTTTCCAGGTCGTCGGGGAGGGAGAAGCTTCCGTCGAAGGAGGTTCCCTCGAAGCCCGAGATCATGTTCTGGTCGATCAGCTCGCGGTAGCGGGGCTCGGTGCGCTCGTTCAGGAGGCGCAGCTTCGAGAGGGTCGGCATGATGAAGCCGCGCAGCGGGTCGGCGTCGAAGCCCTGCTCCTTGCGAGCCGCCACCAGCGCGCCCTTGATCTCGTCGCGCCGCTGCAGGATCTCGGTCATGCCGCGCGCCACGTCCACGCCCTCGCTGGCGAAGATCTCCAGCATCTTGCGCCCGAAGCCGCCCGTGCGCTGGTCGATCATGCGGCGCGTCGCCTCGAAGGCGAAGTCTTCCAGCTCGCGCACCTCGTCCTCGGGCAGGTCGGGCAGGACCCTGGACAGGTACTTGATTCCGTAGCCGGTGTGGCGGGCCTCGTCGTGGGAGACCAGGCGCAGCAGCTCCGCCAGGAGCGGCTCCCGGGTGGTGCGCCGCATGTTGCGGAACGAGGCCAGGGCCAGCCCCTCCAGCACGATCTGCATCCCAACCGCCTTCTTGGTCCAGTCCTCGGTGGCCAGGGTGATGTCCAGCAGATCCTTCAGGGTGGGGTCGATGTCGTAGATCCGATCCAGCTTCCCCACGTAGCGGGAGAAGGCCTCCACGTGGCGCGCCTCGTCCAGGGTCTGGGTGGACGCGTAGAACTTGCCGTCCATGTGGGGAACGGCGTTGACCAGCTGCGCCGCCACCATCAGGGCGCCCTGCTCCCCGTGCAGGAACTGGGAGAGCATGAACGCGTTCAGCTTGAGGGCGATGCTCTGCTTCTTCTCGTCCGGGAGCTCCTGCCAGACGTGGAGCTGCCCGATCGGGAACTGCTGGGGATCCTCCAGGTTGGCCACCGCGTGGGCCGGATCGATGTCGCACTCCCAGTCCAGGTCTCGCACCGCGATCCACTGGCGGTCCAGCGCATTGGCATAGAGCGTGCGCAGCTCGTCGATCTCGGGCTCGTAGTTCCAGCTGTAGAGCGCCCGGAGGGCGCAGTCGACGGGCGGGGTCGAGGCATCTTCGTTGGGCATGAGCGTTCTCCGCGGGCGCGCTGAACGATCGGTAAGTAACCCGGGCGGGGCCCGGCTGTCAACGTCCCGGCGCGGAGCCGGCCAGCATCGCGGCATAGCCGTCGCGATAGCTGGGAAACTCCGGCGACCAGCCGCTCTCACGCAAGCGCTCGTTGCGGCAACGCTTTCCGGCATCGAGGGGGCCCGAGCCGACCTCGGCGCGAGGCTCCGGCGCACCCAGGCGCCTGGCCAGCCAACCCAGCACCGCCGCGCGCTCCGCCGGATCGTCGTCCACGCCCAGGTAGAGCGGGGCCGGCTGCGCAAGGCGAGCCAGGTGGATCAGGGCGGAAGCCGCATCGTCGCGGTGGATGCGGTTCGTGTAGCGCGGCCCCCGCGAATCGTAGGTGGCGCGGCCTGCGCGCACGCTCTCCAGCAGGCGAGTCCGCCCGGGTCCGTAGATCCCGCCCAGGCGCAGGGCGACGCCGACCAACGGGCTCTGGAGGAGCCGCGCCTCCGCCTCCAGCATCACCCGGCCGCGATGATGCCCGGGCTCCGTGGGCGACGCCTCATCGACCCAGGAGCCGTCGCTCTGGTGGAACACCGACGTGCTCGACGTGAACAGCACCCGGCGCGGCGGCCGCGGCCGCACCTCCAAGGCCACCAGCAGGTTGCCCAGCCCATCGACGTAGGCGCGGCGATAGGCCGCCTCGCTGCCGTCGTCGGCGGCGGCCGTGTAGAAGACCCGGTCCAGAGGCTCGGGCAGCATGCGAGCGCACTTCGGATCGCCCAGATCCGCCGCAATGGGCTGCACACCCTGGGGAAGCGCCCCGGGGCTCCGGCTCAGGCCGAAGACCCGATCGCCCTCCTCCACCAGCCGCGCCGCCAGCGCGGAGCCCACATAGCCACACCCGGCCACCAGGATCGTTTCGCCTGCCACGGGTGGTAACTTAGCGACGCCGGGGAGGTCGGCCGTGACGGACTCAAAAGCGGAGACGAGGGGCGTGCGGGTGGAGGTTCTCGCCCAATACTCCGAGGAGCGCTCGGATCCGGCCCACGACCTCTGGTTCTTCCTCTACACCATCCGCATCACGAACCAGGGCGACGAAACCGTGCAGCTGAAGAACCGCCACTGGGTCATCACCGATGCCACCGGCAAGGTGGAAGAGGTGCGCGGTCCGGGCGTTGTGGGCGAGCAGCCCGTCCTCGAGCCCGGCCAGTCCTTCGAGTACACCTCCGGGTGTCCGCTGGGTACGCCCTTCGGAACCATGCGCGGCAGCTACGACATGGTCACCGCCGCGGGCAAGCGCTTCGACGCCGAGATCGCCGAGTTCCACATGCGCGAGCCCGGCGCGATTCACTAGTCCGCATCTTCCGATCCGATTGAATCAGCCACCGTGGTGCCGGCGGACCGCTTCCTCTGGAGCGATGGCCATCCTTAGGCGGCCGAGCCCCTCCGCTCGCCTTCGGCTCACTGCGCGCCCTCGTCCATCTCAGGAGTTCGCGCGTAGTCCGTCGACTCGGGCTTGCGAGCCATAGGCGTGGATGGCGTTTCCGCGCGGGCAGGGCTGCGTTGGAGGAGGTGTATTCGGGAGTTCTGGGGCTCGACGTTGCGTTGCCGGGGGAGCGAGTCGGATGGGCGGAAGTCCGCAAGCGCCGGGGCGATCTACTAATTGGCGAGGCCCGACGCGTCGAGGAATTCCCGGGCGACCTCGCCCGGTGCGCGCTTGTCCCGGTCCACGGCCAGATTGAGGCGCTGCATGGTCTGCTCGTCCAGCGTCCCGGCCAGGCGCGATACCGCCTCCAGCACCTCGGGCGCCCTCTCCACCAGCGCCGGCCCCGCCAGAACCAGGGCATCGTAGGGGGGAATCACGCCCTTCTCGTCCTCCAGCAGCACGATCCCGTAGGCGGCGATGCGACCGTCGGTGGAGAAGGCGCTGATGACGTCCACGTCGCCGCTGCGCACCGCCTCGTACATGAGCGCGGGATCCATGCTGCGCTGACGCGCGAACGCCAGGCCGTAGGCGTCCACCAGGGCGGCCCACTCGGTGCGCTGGAAGAACTCGTAGTCGCCGCCGATCTCGAGACGGCTCGCAACCCGCGCCAGATCGCCGATGCCGCGGACCGAGAACCGCTGCGCCACCTCGCTCGACATGCCCAGGGCATAGGTGTTCTGGAAGCCCAGCGAGCCCGCGCTGCGGATCCCGTGCTGCTCGGAGAGGAAGCGCTCCACGTCGGCCAGCACCTTTTCTCGCCCAACGAAGGTGTCGGTGCGCTGCATGATCGTGGCGAAGATGGTTCCCGAGTAGTCCACGTAGAGGTCCAGGTCGCCGGCCCGCAGGGCGTCGAAGGCCACGGTCGAGCCGAGGGACGGAACGATCTCCGTGGAAAGACCCGTCTCGCGGCGCACCTGCTGAGCCAGCATCTCACTCAGGATGTACTGCTCGGTGAACGCCTTGGCGCCGATGCGCACCGGCGGCCCCGCCCCTGCTGCCGAACGCGACGCTGCGAAGCTGACGGCGGTGTATCCGTAGAGGCCGACGAGCACGGCCAGCGCCACGGCCAGGCGGCGCCGGTCGCGGCGTGCGGCGCCGATCTCCAGCAGCCGGATCGTCTGGTCCAGGGCCAGGGCCAGCAGCGCCGCCGCCACACAGCCCACCAGCACCGCGGTGGTGTTGCGGGTCTGCAGGCCGCTGAAGATGTAGTTGCCCAGGCTGGTGGCGCCGACCGGAGTCGACAGGGTGGCCGTCCCCACCACCCAGACCGCAGCGGTGCGCACCCCCGCCACGATCACCGGCAGCGCCAGGGGAAGCTCCACCTGGCGCAGCCGCTGCCGGTCCGTCATGCCCACCCCGCGCGCGGCCTCGACCAGGGCCGGGTCTACGCTCTCGATCCCGGTCACCGTATTGCGCAGGATCGGCAGGATGCTGTAGAGGGTGAGCGCCACGATGGCGGGCAGGTAGCCGATGCTGCTCAGCTGGAACCCCAGCGAAGCCGTGAACGCCCCCAATGCCGCCAGCGCCGGCACCATGATGGCCAGCAGCGCCAGGCTGGGGATCGTTTGAATCACACTGGCAACGCCGAGCACGCCGGGCTCCAGCGAGCGGCGCCGCGTCACCCAGATACCCGCCGGCACGCTCACGGCGACGCCCAGCAGCAGCGCCACCAGCGTCAGCTGCAGGTGAGCCGTCAGGTAGCCCGGCAGCAGCGCGAGCTGATCCTTCACTCGCCGTCTCCGTCGAGGAGCGCCTCGAAGACCTCGATCTGGCGGCGCGGCGTGGAGAGCAGCTCGGCCACCTGATCGTCGGCGGGCCGGCGCAGCAGCTGGCGGGGCGTACCCACCTGGACCAAGCGGCCGTCGCGCAACACCGCGATGCGATCGCCCAGCAGCAGCGCCTCGACCATGTCGTGGGTGACGAAGACCGTCGTCAGGCCCAGCTCCGCCCGCAGATCCTGGAACCAGCGCTGCAGGCGGTCGCGGGTCAGCGGATCCAGCGCACCGAAGGGCTCGTCCAGCAGCAGCAGCTCCGGCTCGGCGGCCAGGGCCCGAGCGATCCCCACGCGCTGCTGCTGGCCCCCGGAGAGCTCGTGGGGAAGCCGCTCACGGTACTCCTCCGGCTGCAGCTCCACGCGCCGCAGCAGGGCATCCACCCGCTCGCGAATCCGCTCGCCGGGCCAGCCCAGTAGCTGCGGCGTGATGCCCACGTTCTCCGCCACGCTCATGTGGGGAAACAGGCCGACGGCCTGGAACGCGTAGCCGATGCGGCGACGCAACGCGTGCGGCGCCAGCGAGGCGGCGTCGACCCCGTCGATGAGAACCGTGCCGGAGGACGGCTCCACCAGCCGGTTGATCATCTTCAGGGTGGTGGTCTTGCCGCAACCCGAGCCGCCCAGCAGCACCAGGGTCTCGCCGGCCTCGACGCGCAGGGAGAGCCGGTCCACCGCCGCTGCGTCGGCGTAGCGTCGCGTGACCTCGCGCAGCTCGATCACCCGCCGAGGCTACCGGCTTCCGGCGGGCTTCGCCCCCGGCGTTCAGCGCGCGACGGTGTTGCGGCCTTTCTTCTTGGCTCGATAGAGCGCGTCGTCAGCCCGGCGCAGCAGCTCCTCCGGGCCAGCCCCATCGCGGGTCCGCTCCGCCACGCCTACGGAGAGCGTGGGCTGCACCACGACTCCGTTCTGCCCGAATTCGAAGGCTTCGACCCGCGCGCGGATCACCTCCAGCACGTCCAGCGCGTCGTCGAGGGCGGTGTCGGTCAGCCAGGCGGCGAACTCGTCGCCTCCGAAGCGGGCTCCGGCGGCGCTGGCAGGCAGCCCCAGCTTGATGATGCGGCCGGTCTCGGCGATGCAATGGGAGCCGAGCTGGTGTCCGAAGCGGTCGTTGACGCCCTTCAGCCCGTCCATGTCCATCATGGCCACGCACAGCGGGCGATCGCCCTTGCAGGCGCGCTCGAACGCGCGCGGGAACTCCTGATCGAACCAGCGCCGCACGTAGAGCCCCGTCAGGGAGTCCAGGTGCATCAGGCGATCCAGTTCGCCGTGGAACTGCTCCTCGATGGAGTCATGGAAGGTGAACTTCAACACCGTGCCGCCCACGAAGACCTTGTCTCCATCGCGCAGGGCGCCGTTCTCGATCCGGACCCCGTTCACGTAGGTTCCGTTGCGGCTGGACAGATCGACGATCCCGTAGCGCTGGCCGTCCAGGTCCACTCCGACGACGGCGTGGCGCGCCGACACGCTGGGATCGACCACCACCAGGTCGGCGTGCTCCGCATCCCGACCGAGCACCAGGCGGCTCTCGTTCAGCAGGTAGCGGCGGCCGATCTCCTCGCCCTGCACCACCACCAGGACCGGCTGGCGGCCGCCCCCCTTGCCGCGAAAGGCTTCGGGCATGGACAGGATCTGCGTCTGGGTCTTGGAGCCGTTCACGGGAAGCCTCACACGATTCATCGTTCCCCGACGCCGGCCGCTTTAGGCACTCCGC
>CAMYOO010000023.1:0-2516 GCA_947260035.1 uncultured delta proteobacterium | reverse complement strand
GGAGCGCCGAGTTGCCGCCTCCTGAGGCGGCAGCCGGTGCCGAGGGCTAGCCTCTTCCGCCATGCGACGAACGATCTTCGACGACGATCACGAGCTCTTCCGCGAGCAGGTGCGCCGCTTCGTGGAGGCTGAGGTGGCGCCCAAGGTCGCCGAGTGGAACGAGGCCGGCACCAGCGACCGGGAGACCTGGCGCAAGGCCGGCGCAGCCGGGCTGCTGGGCGCGGGGGCGCCCGAGGAGTACGGAGGCTCCGGCGGCACCTTCCTGCACGACGCCATCGTCATCGAGGAGTTCACCCGCGCACGCGGCCACGCCATGATGATGTCGCTGCACTCGGACATCTGCCTGCCGTACCTGCTGCACTACGGCACGCCGGAGCAGAAACAAGCTTGGGCGCCGGGAGCGATCCGCGGCGAGGTGCTGCTGGGCATCGCCATGACCGAGCCGCAGGCCGGCTCGGACCTGCAGGGCATCCAGACCCGGGCGATCCGCGACGGCGACCACTACGTCATCAACGGCAGCAAGACCTTCATCTCCAACGGGCAGATCGGCGACCTCTTCATCGTCGTCGTGAAGACCGACCCCGACGCCCGGCCGGGGCGCAAGGGCATGAGCCTGGTCCTGGTGCCGGCGGACACGCCGGGCTTCGTGCGCGGCCGCAAGCTGGACAAGCTGGGACTGCGCGGCCAGGACACCAGCGAGCTCTTCTTCGAGGACTGCCGCGTCCCGGTGGAGTACCTGCTGGGTGACGAGGGGCGCGGCTTCTACATGCTGATGGAGCAGCTCCAGCAGGAGCGCCTGTCCATCGCGGTGGGCTCCATGGCTTCGTGCCGCCGCTCCTTGGACGACACGCTGGAGTACGTGAAGGAGCGCCGCGCCTTCGGCCAGCCCATCGCCGCCTTCCAGAACACGCAGTTCAAGCTGGCCGAGCTGGCCACGGAGGTGGAGCTGGGGCAGGTATTCGTGGATCAGCTCACGGCGGCCCACGTCCGTGGCGAGGACGTCGTCACCGAGGTGAGCATGGCCAAGTGGTGGACCACCGACCTCCAGAAGCGCCTCACCGCCGAGTGCCTGCAGCTCCACGGGGGCTTCGGCTTCATGCGCGAGTACCCGATCTCCGAGGACTACGCCGACGCCGCGGTCCAGTCGATCTACGCGGGCACCAACGAGATCATGAAGGTGATCATCGCCCGCCGTCTGGGTCTCGACGCCGACTGACGCGCGGGAAGAGCAGCAGCCCCGCGATCCCGCTGGCCAGCAACAGGAAGCCCGGCGGCTCGGGAAGCAGCGCCGGCGCCCAGACGGCGAAGAGCTGGGTGTTGGCCGGCACCTCGCTGCCGTCGATCACGATGGTGGCGGTTCCGGTGCCCGTGTCGTAGCGCACCACATCGTTCTGGCCGAAGGACACGCCGGCCAGGGTCACGCCGTTCTCGCGCACGCTGATGATGATCGAGCCCTGCTGGATGCCGTCCACGTCGGCGGCCGTGCCCTCGAAGAGCGACTCCGAGAAGACCACCGCGGCGGTCCCGGCCAGCGGATCGTACTCCACCACGTCGCCGTCGCGGAAGCTGATTCCGCCCATCGTGCGCCTGGCCTGCCTGACCGAGAACAGCAGGTTTCCGTTGGGCAGCCGGTGTGCGGCATCCACGTCGCTGGCCTTGTTGAAGGCCGTCTCTGCCATGAGCAGCGTCGCCACGTCCGAGTCCGGATCGTAGAGCGCCACGTCACCGCGGGTCATGTCCAGACCGCCGATGGTGCGGACTCCCCTGTTGCTGTGGAAGACGAGGACCGTGCCGTCCGAGAACTGCTGGAACGCGTCGAGCTTGGTGTTCGTGTTCCACACGTCGCGCGAGAGCAGCAGGCTGGCCGCGTCCGCGTCCGCGTCCGCGTCCGAATCGTAGAGCACGATGTCGTGCTTCTTGAAGGCGGTCCCGCCCAGGGTGGAGTTCCTGGTCATGCGAACGGCGAAGCTGGCGGCGTGCGCCGCGGGCAAAGAGACCAGACCGAGGAGCACCAGCGACACGACGCAGCCCCACCGGGCGCGCCTGCGCTGGCGACCTTCCGAACTCATCGCGTTCCCCCATCCCCGCCCGAGATTCGGGCGCCGACGGGACGAGGGAGAGCAAGGGCCGTGCCAGGCCGGGAGTTGCCGTTCCGCGGACGTGCAGATGAAGGCTCAAGCACGTACGGGTACGCGGCACGCCCCGCGCGTTGCGCATCCGTGATGCGGATGCGCGGGAGAGACGCGGGTGACGTTCTACGTCACCCGCGCGACGGGAATCGACACCAAGGCCGGCCCTGGGCTCAGTCCAGGCGCTCCAGGATGCAGGCGTTGGCCATGCCGCCGCCCTCGCACAGGGTCTGGAGCCCGAAGCGGCCGCCAGTGCGCTCCAGCTGGTTCAGCAGCGTGGCAGTGAGCCGCGTGCCGGTGCAGCCCAGCGGGTGGCCCAGCGCGATGGCGCCGCCGTTCGGGTTGACCCGCTCCATGTCCGGGTTCAGCTCCTTGGCCCAGGCCAAC
>CAMYOO010000022.1 GCA_947260035.1 uncultured delta proteobacterium | reverse complement strand
GGAGCTGCTGGGCGGCAAGGGCGCCAACCTGGCCGAGATGACCCGCCTGGGCATTCCGGTGCCCCCCGGCTTCACGCTCTCCACCGAAGCCTGCGCCGACGTCAACGCGAACCGCGGCCGCCTCCCGGCGTCGCTGCGCGAGGAGGTGATGGCGGCGCTGACGCGGGTCGAGCGCATCATGCACGCGCGCTTCGGAGATCCGCAGCGCGCGCTGCTGGTGTCGGTCCGCTCGGGAGCGCGCGTTTCGATGCCCGGCATGATGGACACGGTCCTCAACCTGGGGCTGAACGATCGGACGGTGGAGGGGCTCGCCGCCCAGGCCGATCCTCGTTTCGCCTGGGACAGCTACCGCCGCTTCGTACAGATGTACGGCGACGTGGTGCTGGGAGTTCCCTCGGAACGCTTCGAGAGCCGTCTGGCACAGGCGAAGGAGCAGCGCGGCGTCAACGACGACACCGAACTCGACGAGAATGCCCTGCGCGAGCTGGTGCACGAGTTTCGCGATCTGGTCGAGGAGCATACGGGCGCGCCCTTCCCCCAGGACCCACGGGCGCAGCTCTGGGGCGCCGTGGGCGCCGTGTTCCGCTCCTGGCACAACGAGCGGGCCATCACCTACCGCCGTCTGCACGGGATCCCGGAGGACTGGGGCACGGCGGTCAACGTGCAGGCCATGGTCTTCGGCAACATGGGCGAAGATTGCGCCACGGGTGTGGCGTTCACCCGAGACCCCTCGACGGGAGAGAAGCTCTTCTTCGGGGAGTATCTGGTCAACGCCCAGGGCGAAGACGTGGTCGCCGGCATCCGCACGCCCCGGCCGCTGAATCGCGAGACCGGGGTGAACCCGGAGCTGCCGTCGCTGCAAGAGACCCTGCCGGAGGCCTACCGAGAGCTGTTCTCGATCCAGCGTCGCCTGGAGCGCCACTACCGGGACATGCAGGACATCGAGTTCACGATCCAGCGAGGCACGCTCTGGCTGCTCCAGACCCGCAGCGGGAAGCGCAGTGTCCAGGCGGCTGTGCGCATCGCGGTGGAGATGGCGCGGGAGCGTCTCATCACCCGCAACGAGGCGGTCTGCCGGGTGGACCCCTCTTCCCTGGAGCAGCTCCTGCATCCGACCCTCGATCCCCAGGCGCCGCGGGAGGTGATCGCCAAGGGCCTTCCGGCCTCGCCCGGGGCCGCAGTCGGCAGCGTGGTCTTCTCGGCGGACGAAGCCGAGAGCCGCGTGAAGGCGGGCGAGAAGGTGGTGCTGGTCCGGCTGGAGACGTCGCCCGACGACATCCACGGCATGCACGCCGCGGAAGGGATCCTGACCGCCCGCGGCGGCATGACCTCCCACGCGGCCGTGGTCGCCCGCGGCATGGGAACCTGTGCGGTGACGGGCTGCGGCGCGCTCCAGATCGATACGGCGCGGGGCGAGATGCGCGTCGGCTCTCACGTGATCCGCGAGGGAGAGGCGATCACCCTGGACGGCAGCCGCGGCGAGGTGTTGCTGGGCCACGTGCCCACCGTGACCCCGGAGCTGGGCGGCGCCTTTGTCGAGCTCATGAAGTGGGCCGATCGCGCTCGGCGACTCGAGGTGCGGACCAACGCGGATACGCCCCAGGACGCCAAGATCGCCCGACAGTTCGGCGCCCAGGGCATCGGCTTGTGTCGCACCGAGCACATGTTCTTCGAGCCGCGCCGTATCCTGGTGGTGCGCGAGATGATCCTGGCCCGCGACCGGAGCGAGCGCGAGCGCGCGCTGAGCAAGCTGCTGCCGATCCAGCGCGGCGACTTCGTGGGCATCTTCCGCGCCATGGAGGGCTTGCCGGTCACGATCCGACTTCTGGACCCGCCGCTCCACGAGTTCGTCCCGCGCGAGGAGGACGAGATCCGCGACGTGGCGGCCGCCCTGTCGCGGGACGTGGCGGAGGTTCGCGCCAAGCTGGACGAGCTGCGCGAGTTCAATCCCATGCTGGGCCACCGCGGCTGCCGTCTGGGCATCTCGTATCCCGAGATCTACCGCATGCAGGCCCGCGCGATCGTCGAGGCCGCCTGCGAGGTGGCCCAGTCCGGCGTGCGCGTGCGGCCGGAGATCATGATCCCGCTTGTCGCCCACGTGCGCGAGCTGGAGTTCGTTCGGGGGCAGGTGGAGGAGGAGCTGCGGGCCGTGTTGCGCGGGCAGGCGGTTCGGGTGCGCCCCAAGATCGGGACCATGATCGAGGTGCCGCGAGCGGCCCTGACCGCCGGTGAGATTGCGCGATTCGCCGACTTCTTCTCGTTTGGAACCAATGATCTCACCCAGATGGGCTACGCGCTGTCGCGGGACGACGCCGGGAAGTTCCTGACCACGTATGCGGAGCAGGGCATCCTGACGGCGGATCCCTTCGTGTCCATCGACGAGGAGGGCATCGGCGAGCTGGTCCGGATCGGAGTGCAGCAGGGCCGGGCCACGCGCCCGGGCCTCAAGGTGGGCATCTGCGGGGAGCACGGCGGCGATCCGCGCAGCGTGCGATTCTGCGCCCGGGTCGGCATCGACTACGTTTCCTGCTCGCCGTTCCGGGTGCCGGTGGCCCGGCTGGCGGCAGCGCAGGCGGCCCTCGAGGAGGGGAGCGCATGAGGGCATTGGGGTGTGCGCTGATCGCGCTGTGGGCCACGGGATGCGCCTGGAGCTGGCCGTGGAGCGATCCGGGACCCTGGGGCGACCCGGAGTTCGGCTTGGAGGTCGTGCAGTTCGAGGGCGTCGCCGACTTCCATCAGCGGGCGCTGGCGTTCTACGAGCGCCTCTCGTTTCGCCGGGTGAACACCTACGCCACCTATCAGGACACGGTGTTGCGCGAGTACTTCGAGACGCCCGAGGCCTTCGACGACTACTACGCCTCGCTGGCGGCCTCACTGGACAACGCCGTCTTCGAGCAGAACCGGCCCACCGCCGTCGAGGTGGCGGAGTTCACCTTCGAGCGCGCCGGCCAGGCGACCGTGTTCGTGCGCTTCGTGGGCAAGAACGGCTTGCCGTTGCGCCCCGGCAGCACCAGCGCGCGCCGGGCAGATCGCTGGGAGCGACGGGACGGCAGCTGGTGGATCATTCCGCGCGATCTCTAGAACCATGTCCGAAGGCACCACCACCCGTCGACGCGCACCCCGAATCCCGGTGTGCCTGGAGGCCGCCTACGAGGACCCGGCCCGCCAGATCTTCCTGGCGACCCGTGACCTCTCGGAGCTGGGCGTGTACTTGGTGGCGGACGAGGCGCCGCAGGAGGGCGTTTCCGCACGGGTGACCCTGGAGCTGCCCGGCGAGCCGGCGATGTTGCGCCTGGACGGCGTGGTGGCCCGGCGCGACCCGGGGCAGGGCTTCGCGCTGGCCTTCGAGACCGGCAGCATGGCGCAGGGCACCCGCTCCGCGCTGCGGGCATTCACCCGCGCTGGTGAGACGCCGCGTTCACAATAGAGGAAACAATTTCCCTCCGGCACGAGGAACGTGTTTCACCCGCGGATGCCTCTGTTTCCCTGAAAGTCATTTTTTTCAACAGGTTGCAGCTTCGGTCTGCGCTTCTCTCGGGAGTGGCATGAGGCTTGCTCTCTCTGACGGCGGGACGCGAGTCCCCACTTCTGAGAAGCCTGAGGACAAGAGGAGCCCCCCGGAATCCAGCTGTTTCCACCTTTCCCAATTCCGGACGAGTTCCCCGTAGTACAGGAATCAGAAGTGCGCCTGGAGACCGAATGGCGCACGCAGTAGAAGCATGGTCGGATGACGGCGAGCTGGTCGAGGCGATCCTCGGCGGCAGCCGCGAGCATTTCGACCTCCTGTACCGGAGCTACTTCCCGCGGGTGTACCGTTTCGCCCTGAAGCGGTTGGGTGATCCGGGGGAGGCCGAGGACGTGGCCCAGGAGGTCTTCATGACCGTCTTCCGGGCGCTCTCGAGCTTCCAGGGCAACTCCACCCTGCTGGTGTGGATCTTCGGGGTCACGCGCAATACGGTGAACCGCCGCTTCCGCCGCCGCCGTCCCCGGCTCGTGGGCCTGGACGATGGGGTCGGCGAGGTGGCCGGTGAGGAGGCGCCCCCGGATCGGGCCGCCGACGCGCGCCGCATCCTGGACCGTTGCGAACAGGTGATCGAGAAGGAGCTCACCCCGCTCCAGCGGCGGATCTTCCACCTGAAGCACCTGCGCCGGCAGTCCATCCGCAACATCGCCGAGGGGCTGGGCAAGTCCGAGGATGCGGTGAAGGCCAACCTCTACCGCATGCGCCGGGCCCTCCTGGAGGCTGCGCCGGACCTGGAGACGCTGCTCAGGCCCTGATTTTCACCCCCCGGGGGGAGGCGCGGCTTCTGCCGCGACTTTTCTCGGTTTTCCGCGCCACGCGGGGCACCCTGCGACCCACATAGAGCGGTGAGGGCACTCGTGTTCTCGCCTGGGGAGGGACAACGACGAGGATTCGGCGTTGCCTCAGGCGAGCTTGTATCAAGAGCCGTGTGACCGCGAACTGCTCGAAGGATTCCGGGAGGGCCGGGAAGAGTCCTTCACCGCGCTCTACGATCGCTACTTCCCCCGCGTCTACGCATTTACCTCGCGCCGGTTACGCAACCGCGCGGACGCGGAGGAGGTCACCCAGGAGGTGTTCACCGCGGTCTTTCGTTCATTGTCGTCGTTCCGAGGCGACTCCCAGTTGTTGACCTGGATCTTCGGGATCGCCCGGAACACGATCAACAACCACATCCGACGTGAGCGGAGCGCCGACGACCGGTTGGCGGAGATCGAACCGAGTGACGTACACTCAGGCGTTTCGGTCGCGTCGTGGACGCCGGAAGAGCATCTGGAGCTCCAGCGCTGCATGACTGCGTTGGAGGACCAGCTGGGGTCGGTGACGGAGTGGCAGTTGGACGCCTTCCGGCTTCGGCACGAGCAGGACCTCCCCATCGGGGAGATCGCGAGACGGACCCAGCGCAGCGGCGATGCCGTGCGCTCGAGCTTGTATCGGGTCAAGCGATTGTTGGTAGAGGCCGTGGAGACGCACGCTGCGGAAAGCGTCCCAACGCAGAGCAGGAGCTGGGGAGAGGCGTGAAGTCTCGAGGCGCCGGGGGGCGCCCGCCGGGATCGGCAGAGCTGGAGTGGAATGTGGATACCGAGCTGGGCAACGGATTCGAAGAGGAGCTGCGCGAGTTCCTCGAGGCGGACGACGTGCACGTGGACGCCGATCCCCTGTTTCGCGAGCGGCTGCGCCGACAGCTCTGGGCACTCCTCCTCAAGCAGATGGCCGACGACGACCCGGGCTCCCCGGGCGAGACGAACTAGCCTACGTTTCCGCCCGTGAATCACGGGCTCACCCGCTCCAACCTCGCCGAACGCACCTGTCAGGTCCTCAACCGGGGTGGCCGCCGCAACCCCGATGTCTACCTGGTGGATGGCGACGCCGGCCCCGTCGTCGTCAAGGACTTCCTGCCCCGCGCGGCCCTGATCCGCAGCTGGATCGGCCCCTGGCTCCTGGATCGAGAGCTGCTCGCCTACCAGCGCCTCGAAGGCCTGCCGGCCGTGCCGCGAACGCTGGGGCGCATCGACCGGCACGCCTTCGCGGTGGAGTACCGACCCGGGGAGCAAGTGTCCCGCAAGCTGCGCGGCCGCGTTCCGCCCGAGTTTCTCGGTGAGCTGGAGGAGGCGATTGCGGCGATGCACGCGCGTGGCGTGGTGCACCTGGACCTGCGCCACCGCAGCAATGTGTTGGCGGGAGAGGACGGCCATCCCATCCTGATCGACTTCGCGTCGGCCGTGTGTCTGCGCCCGGGAAGCCTGGCCGCGCGCCTGGTGCTGCCGCTGCTGGCCCGGGTCGACCGCCGCGCCCTGGCCAAGTGGCGCGTGCGCATCGATCCTCAGGAGCCGCCGACGTCGGCGCCGCCCTCCGGTTCGGAGCTCGGGGGTGCGTCGGGCAGCGAGCGGGGCGCCAGCCGACCCACGTAGTAGCGGAACGTCTCCAGGGTGAGTCGGGTGTCGGCCATGGCGCGGTGCTCGACGGCGCCCTCGACGAGGCCGGCATGGGTCGCCGCCTGGCGCAACGAGAGTGCAGGCACGGTATGGCCGGCGACCAGCGACCAGGCGTAGAAGAGGGTCGCCAGGTCGATCACGTGGTAGTCGAAGGGGTAGGGGAGCTTGCAGCTCTTGTAGCCGCGCTCCAGGAACTGCACGTCCATGCGTACGTTCTGGCCCGCCGGCACCACGGTGACGCCCTTGGGCAGCAGCGCGGTCAGCTCCTCCAGCGCCTGGCGCACGGGCACGGCCTCTGCGGCCCAGACCTCGGCGTCGTAGCCGGAGATGGCGGCGGCCTCCTTCGTGATGCGATCGGCGCGCGCGCGGACCTTCCACTCCTTCTGGGCGTGCTCGGCCAGCCGGTAGTCGGTCAGGATGACCGCGATCTCGGTGATGTCGTGAAGCTCGGGGTCCAGGCCCCCGAACTCCATGTCGATGAATGCGAATTGGAAGTTGGCCACGGCGCGGGAGCCTACCCCAGCCGCCGTCAGCCGCGCCGCTCGGCCAGGGCCGAGGCCAGCGCGCGCGTGGCCGGCGTCTCGCCGAAGACCTGACGCTGCTGGGCCAGGGCGCGCTCGGCGGCCGACAGGGCCTCCGCATCGGCGTCCTCGGCCCGCGCGACGTCGAGCCACAGGATCGCCGCCCGATCCAGGTGCCCGACCCACTGGTAGACCTGGGCGCGCCGTGCGCGCAGCGCCGCCGGCTCGCCAGCCCGTTCGGGCGGCAGCTCCGCCCAGAGCGCCTGGGCGCGGCGGTTCCGGGCCCGGGCCTGGGCTGCGCTGCGGTAGCCCGAGTCCAGGGTCAGCGCGCGCGCCAGAGCCGCGTCGGCCTCTTCGAAGCGCAGGGCACGGGACAGCGCCGTTCCGAGATAGAGATGGTAGGAGGCGACGCCGGGCTCGGCCGCTACGACCCCGGCCAGCAGCGGAACGGCCTCGTCGAAGCGGCCCAGCTCCGAGAGCACCAGGCCCGCATTGGCCCTCAACAAGATGGGCACGGTCCAGCCCGGGAAGCGCTCCTGGAGCGTGCGCTCGCGGCGCAGGCTTTCGGCGTAGAGCGTCAGCGCGCCGCGCGCGTCGCCGCGCCAGGCCAGCTGGTTGGCCAACTCGAAATGAGCTTGCCCGTTGCCGGGGTGAGCGCGGCGAACCTCTTGCTCCCACAGCACCCGTTCGTCGCGGAAGTCGCGCGTGCGCGCGCGGCCAGCGTGCGACCCCGGCCCACGTCCAGGCGCGGCAGTCCCAGCGCCAGGCCGATGGCTGCGCCGGCCAGGGGCAGATACAGGAAGCGGTCCGCCGCAATCGAGCGCACGGAGATGGGCACCAGGTGCAGCACCGGGAGCAGCGCGGCGATGGCCAGGGCCAGCCATGCCGCGTGCCGCGCCGGGACCCGCCCGGCCAGCAGGGCCGCGATGCCGGCCGCGAGGCCCAGCGCCATGACGGCACCCACGGCCAGGTGCAGCGGATCGGTCCAGCCGACACTCCCGATCACCAGCTGGGGCGATGCGGGCAGGGCGATCATGCCGGCGTAGGCGCCCAGGGCCTGGAGGCCGAAGAGCGCCCGGTCCGCCAGGGCGAACGGGCTCTGCGCGGCAGCGGGCACCTGGGCGGCCAGGCGCAGCAGTGCGAAGCTCGCCACGGCACAGCCGACCGGAACCATGTTGCGGGCAGCGCGCGAGAGGCCTCCGGAGCGCTGGGCCCACTCCAGGGCGGCGATGGCCACGGCGCCGGCCAGCGCCACCTCCTTGCCCAGCAGGCCCGCCAATAGCAGCGCCGCCGCGGCCCAGCGGCGCGCGTGGGCTCCCGGCGCGCTGGAGTGCAGCGCCAGGGCGCCGAGAGCACCCACGCTGGCCAGCAAGTCGGTTCGGCCGGAGACGATCGTCACGCTCTCGGTCAGGCGTGGGAGGGTGCCGAACAGCGCGCTCGCCAGGGCGGCGGCGCGCGGCGTGGCGCCGAAGCGCAGCGCACAGGCGAAGAGCAGCGCACACGCGCAAAGGTGGAGCAGCAGGTTCCCGGCGTGGAGCCACGCCGTTCCCGCCCCGAGGGCGAGCTGCCAACGGAAGCTGGCCAGGGTCAGTGGCCGGTAGTATTCCTCGGCCGCTGCGGCTTCGGAGCCCATCTCCCAGAAGCGCGACGTGAAGAGCTGGGTCCAGTGCTCTGCGCGTGTGACGCTGCCCTGGGGTCCCAGCAGGTGGTGGTCGTCCCACACCAACGCCGCTCCGAGCGCGCCGGAGTGGGCGATCGCCACCACCAGCAGCGCCGTCCCGAGCGCGACTGCTCTCGCCCGGCGCACGCCCGGCGCACCTGTCCCGTTCCCTGCCACAGCAGCACGCATCGGCGCTGCGAGGCGCCCGCTTGACCGAGGGAAGCGGGCGGCCGGCGTGGTACTCCCAACGGGAATCGAACCCGTGTTTGAGCCTTGAGAGGGCCCCGTCCTAGACCGCTAGACGATGGGAGCACGCCGGCCCGAAAGGGCGTGGGCCAAACTAGCTTTCCATTCTTAGCAGGACAATGCCCAGCATGCGGGGGCCCGCTCTTCGCTCGCCTGCGGCTCGCTGCGCGCCCTCGGTGGGGCGCGGCGCGCTGGCGGCGTCCGTCGGCTTGGGCTTGCGGGCCATAGGCCCTGGGGCGCCGATGGGGCTGGGCAGGGCCACGGGCCTGTCGCTCTGCGGCTCCCGGGCAACGCGATCTCGGCGTTCGGTGGGGTGGCTGCGGGAGGTTAGACCGGGCGTCGGAGTGACGTTTTGCGTCGCTTGGAGCGCCGCGTTTCGTCACTTCGGGGCCTGGCGGGGCCGCCATCGGGGTCGTTGCGCCACGGCGCGCGGTCGCCGGTTCCGGCCTTCCCCGCCTCAACTTCGCGGCTGCGGTTGCCGATACGTGGGGACGCAGCTGCCGCGATGGCACGCGGGTTGCTCTCCCAGGGGGCGAACCGCGATCCGAGCGGTGGTCAGTCCGGCGGCCCGATGGTCGGGTCTGGGGGGCAAAAAGCTCCCCCGGGCGAGCGCTCGGCACGCACTAGGAGAACCAACCCAATGCGAAAGCTTCTTCGCAAGCGCTCGGGCGGCTTCACGCTCATCGAGCTCATGATCGTGGTCGCCATCATCGGTATTCTGGCGGCGATCGCCATTCCCAACTTCCTGCGTTTCCAGCTGCGCTCCAAGGCGGCGGAAGGCAAGACCAACCTCGCCGCCATCCGTACGGCCGAGGAGGGTTACGCAGCCGAGTTCGGCACCTACGTGCAGGGCACGGCTTCGCCGTCGGCACTGGCTGCCGGCAACTTGACCGGCGACAAGCAGAACTGGGCCGACAATGGCGGCTTCGGTGTGATGGGCTGGGCGCCCGAGGGCGAGACCTACTACTCGTACGCGGCTGCCGGCTTCAACGCGACGGGCGGCGCTTGCCCCTCGAGCGGCAACCCCTGCGTGCAGTTCACGGCAGAGGCCATGTCCGACATCGACGATGAGGGCACGGGCAACGTCTGGGGCTACATCAAGCCCCTGGCCGGCGCGACCGCCGGCGTGAACGGTGGCGTGGGCTGTGTGTCGACCGGCGTGTACAACGCCGTCACCGACGCTCAGGACCTGCTCGAGACCGTCGGTCCCTGCATTCGGGGCCACGGCCAGAGCATTTTCTAGCTCATAGGAACGGGGCAGGAGGGCCGGACTCGGCCCTCCTGCCTTCCCTTTTCTTTCTCATCGCGGACAAATTAGGAACCAGGTGGGGAGCCACGACATGCGAGATCGACGCCTCAACCGCGGATTCACCCTGATCGAACTGGTGCTCGTCGTCGCCATCATCGGCATCCTGGCCGCGACCGCCATTCCCGCCTTCTCGCTCTACCAGATGCGCTCGAAGCGCAGCGAGGCCTACACCAACCTCGAAGGTATTCGGAAGGTCCAGATCGCCTACTTCGCCGAGTTCGGCTCCTACGTGGACTCGGTTCCTTCGCCCCGTATGTCCATGGGCGGAGACAAGCAGAACTGGCTGGGTGAGGGTGACAATCGCTTCTACTTCGGACCCGCGGGCGCCGGCTTCGACCAGCTCGGCTGGGTCCCCGAAGGTGCCACCTACTTCGACTACGACACCCATGCCGTCGTGGGGGCCGATGGGCCCTACTTCACCTCCGCCGCTTACGGCGACGTGGACAACGACGGGAACCTCTCGGTCTTCCTCTACGCGCGCCCGGACAACGCCGGCAACACGCTTCCCTGCTGGCAGTGCACGGGCGGCGTGGTTCCGATCGTGACCTGGGGCGGTCCGCCTGTGGACGCATACGGAAACGATGTTCTCAGCACGGTGGCCCCCCTCCTGCCGCCGAACGGGGACGACTTCTAGTCCCGACGCAGCGTTCCGAGGAGGGGATCTCGAGACCATGCGAAGCCTGGGCTTGCTGCTGGGCCTGACGCTGACGGCGCTGGCCGTCTCGGCCGTTCACGGCCGCATTCCCATGGAGCCGCGCGCCGACCGTGACGCGCGCTTCGTGCCGCGTCCGGAGGTGGCGCGCGTCGCGTCGCTGGGCTTCCAGCCGCTGGTGGCCGACATCTACTGGATGCAGGCGGTTCAGGTGGTCGGCGCGGAGACGTCCAACCCGGCCCGGCACGCTCCGCTCCTGGGGCGCCTGGTGGACGTGGTGACCACCGTGGACCCCTGGGTGGGACACCCCTACCGCTTTGCAGCCCACTGGATGATCGGCAGCCCCGAAGAGGTGCGCTTCGCCAACCGGCTGCTGGAACGCAGCCTGGAATACCACCCGGACGATTGGCGCAACTACTTCTACCTGGGCTTCAACCGCTTCTTCTATCTGGGCGACAACCAGGGCGCCGCCGAGGCCTTGGACCGGGCCGCCGGCCTGCCGGGCGCACCCACGTACCTGGCCCGCCTGGTGGCCCGTCTGCAGGCCGACACCGCAGGCCTGGACACCTCCGCCACATTCCTGGCCGAGCTGGTGCGCACTACCGAGGAGCCCCAGGCGCGGGCCCAGTACGAGGCCGCGCTGCAGGAGGTCGAGACCGAACGCCGCGCGCGCTTGCTGGATCAGGCGCAGGAAGAGTTCCGTCGCCGAGCCGGCCGGGACCTGGCGAGCGTCGACGAGCTGGTGCGCGGTCCCCATGCGGTGCTCGAACGTCTGCCCGAGGAGCCCCACGGCGATGTCTGGGAGCTGGCGGACGACGGGCGCATCGTCTCCGGTCGGTTGCACCGCCGCTACGAGCCCTTCGTACACGATAACGACCTGCGTCGGCGCCAGTCCTGGGGCCGGCAGGCTGAGGATGGGGAGTCGTGATGGCGTCCGAAGACATCGTCACCGTCGAGAAGGTGATCAAGGATTTCCGGCCCGGCTTCGGGCTGCGCAAGAAGCGGGTGCTGCACGGCATCAGTCTGGGCGTTCGCGAGGGCGAGATCTTCGGCTTCGTGGGGCCCAACGGCGCCGGCAAGACCACTACGCTGAAGATCCTGCTGGGCCTGATCTCGGCCAGCGCGGGGCGCGCCACGATCCTGGGCCACGACGTCCAGGAGAGCGGGTTTCGTCGGCAGATCGGCTTCCTGCCGGAGAACCCCTACTTCCACGAGTTCCTGACGGGGCGCGAGTTCCTGCGCTTCTACGCGCGGCTGGCCAGCGTGCCTCGCGGCCAACGCGAGGCACGCATCGAGGAGCTGCTCGGCTGGGTGGGCCTCTCCCACGCGGGCAATGCCCGGCTGCGCACCTACTCCAAGGGCATGCTGCAGCGCCTGGGAATCGCGCAGGCCCTGGTGCACGACCCCAAGGTGGTGTTCCTGGATGAGCCCATGAGCGGCCTGGACCCCATCGGCCGCAAGGACATCCGCGACCTGATCCTGCGCCTGCGCGAAGACGGCAAGACGGTCTTCATGAACACCCACATCCTGCACGACGTGGAAATGCTCTGCGACCGGGTGGCCATCATCGTCACCGGCAAGATCCAGTGGGAGGGCCGCATGGAGGAGTTCTCCCACGATCGCGAACCCCGCAGCGACGTGGTGCTGGCCCGGCTCTCACCGGAGAGCGCCACGCTGCTCGAGGATCGCTTCGGCGCCGCGCTGCGCGGACACGGCGAGCGAGTGGAGCTGACCGTGGCCCAGAAGCACGTCGAGGGCGTTCTCGGAGCGGCCCTGGGTTCCGGCGCCGAGGTGGTGTCGGTCACGCCCCGGCGCGCTTCGCTGGAGGCGATCTTCCTCTCCACCGTGGGGCGCGGCTCCAAGGAGGTTGCGTGATGATTTCCGCGAGTCGCGTCGCCGCGGTCGCCGGCAACACGGTGCGCGAGGCCATCCGCAACCGCGTGCTCTATACCCTGGTGGCGTTCGCCGTCGTCATGATCGGTTCGAGCATCCTGCTCTCGAATCTCTCCTACGTAGAGCAGGGGCGCATCCTGCAGGACCTGGCTTTCGCATCCGCGCGCCTCTTCGGCGTGGTGATCGCCATCGCCGTCGGCGTCAACCTCATCTACAAGGAAGTGGAGCGCCGTACCATCTACACGATCCTGGCCAAGCCCATCTCCCGGTTCGAGTTCCTGGTGGGCAAGTACCTGGGGCTGGTGGCGACGATCTGGCTGATGGTGGTGGTGATGGGGCTCGCCTTCGCCGGCGTCTCGCTGTTGGACGAGCGTCCCCTGGGCTGGAGCCACGCGGCGGCGCTGGGGCTGCTGGGGGCGGAGCTTGCGGTGGTCGTGGCCCTGGCCACGCTCTTCTCCGCGTGGACCACGCCCATGCTGGCGGCGCTCTTCACCGTCGGAATCTGGGTGGCTGGAAACCTGACCCGCGACCTGTTGGAGCTGGCGCGGCAGACCGGCGTGGAAGGCATCCAGAGTGCAGCCACCGCGCTCTACCGCGTTCTGCCGGACCTGGCCATGTTCAACCTGAGTCTCCAGGCCAGTCACGGTCTGCCCATCGATCCCGGGCCCGAGGTGTTCCTGCCCCTGGCCTACGGCGCTGCCTATGTGGCGGCGGTGCTGTGCCTGGCCGGTCTGATCTTCCAGCGTCGCGACTTCCGCTAGAGTCGCGCCGTGTTCGTCGCCGCGGCGCTGTGCCTCGGGCTCGTCGTCGGGTCCTTCCTGAACGTGGTCGTTCACCGCGTTCCGCGCGGCGAGTCGATCGTCCATCCGGGCTCGCGCTGCCCGGCCTGCGGCCACGGCATCGGGCCGCTGGAGAACGTGCCCGTGCTGTCGTGGCTGTTCCTGCGCGGGCGCTGCCGCGGCTGCGCCGCGCCGATCTCCGTGCGCTACCCGCTGGTGGAGCTGATCACCGGCCTGCTCTTCGCTGCGGCGGCCTGGCGCTTCGGACCCGGCGCCCAGGCCGGGCTCGTGATGTTGCTGGCCGCCGGAATGCTGGCGGCGGCGCTGATCGACTTCGAGCACCGCTTCATTCCCGACGCCATCTCGCTGGGCGGTCTCGCCGTGGGGCTGGTGGCGGCGCCGCTGGCCGCCGCCGCACAGGGCGCGCCCCTGGGCCAGGCCGCCGGAAACGCGCTGCTGGGTGCGCTGCTGGGGGGTGGGCTGCTCTGGAGCGTCGGCTTCCTGCACGCGCGGGTCTCCGTGGTGTTGGGGCGCCGCTTCGAGCACTGGCCCGGGGAGGGCGAGCCGCTGCCGCGCCCCAGCCAGGCCGACTACTGGCTCTGGTTCCCCGGCATGGGCCTGGGCGACGTCAAGCTCATGGCGGCGATCGGCGCCTTCCTCGGCCCCGCCGGCGTGCTCGAGACGATCGTCACGGCCTCGTTGCTGGGACTGGCGCTGGGCGTGGCCCACGCTGCGTCCTCGCGCCAGGCCGCCGCTCCGTTCGGGTTCGGTCCGGCGATTGCGCTGGGCGCGCTGGTGGTGGCCCTGGTGCCGCATCCTCCGCTGATGAGCTGGCTCGCCTAGAGGCTGGACGCGAGCGGCGCTAGAAGAGCCCCAGGCTCCAGGCAGTCGCCAGCATCCACAGCAGGCCCGCCGCCTGCAGCGAGCGGTGGCGGAAGGCCGTCGATACCGGCGATGCACCCTCGCCGTGGACGTAGATCACGCGCAGGTAGTCGAGGATCGCGAAGGCCACGAAGACCAGGCCGGCCAGCTCGCGGCCGGGAATCAGCACGCCCGCCTCCACGCTGTAGAGCGCGTAGGAAAGCAGCGAGACGCCGGCCGTGATGGCCAGCGCCGCGTCCAGGTAGCCCAGGCTGTAGCCGGCCAGCGCCGGGCGGTGGTCCGGGCCGATGCCCTCGATCAGGTCGCCACGGCGTTTGGCGAATGCCAGGAAGAGCGCCAGCCCCGAGGAGCACAGCAGCAGCCAGCCCGAGGGTCGCGCCTGCAGCAGCGCGCAGCCCACCAGCACGCGCACCACGTAGCCCGACGCCAGAATGAAGACATCGAGCAGGGGCACGTTCTTGGCACCGAAGGAGTAGGCCAGGTTCGCGCCGGCATAGATTCCGAACAGGCCCAGCACGCCGGGCAGCCCGGTCGCCAGGCCCATGCCCAGGGCGGCCAGCGCCAGGGCGGCGAAGACCGTCCAGCCCGCGGCCGGCGAAATGGCGCCCGAGGCGATCGGACGCTGGCGCTTGCGCGGGTTCAGCCGGTCGGTCTCGGCGTCGCGCAGGTCGTTCAGCACGTAGACGGCGGATGAGAGCACGCAGAAACCGAAGAACCCCGCGGCGAACACGGGCACGTCGAGCTGCGATCCCACCCTCAGGGCGAAGGGCACGGGCAGCAGGATGAAGCCGTTCTTGGTCCAGTGGTGAATGCGCAGCAGCCGGACCAGGGGCGGCAGCGCTGCGTCCAGGTCGCGCGACTTGCCATCGGAGCCCGCCGGAACCTCACCGACACCCATGGTTGCTCCCCCGTTCTCCCGTGGTAGCGCAGCTCAGCCCGCGCTGCGCCGGGCGGCCAGTGCCGCCTCCAGCTCGCGGGCCCGGGCGGCCAGTGCCGCCTCCAGCTCGCGGGCCCGCGCGTCCCAGCCGGGTGCCTGGCGAAGCCGCGCCAGGGCGATGCGGGCGCGCTCCGGGTGGCCCCGCAGCACCAGGTAGACCGCGGCGCGATGCAGGTCTTCGTCGCGCGCGTCGTCCGCGGCCAGCACGGCGCTCCAGTGTCGTTCGGCCTCGCGACGGTTGCCCAGGCGCCCGTGGACTCGCGCCCGCGCGGCCCGCACGGCGGTCGCCTCGTCGGGCTGGTGCGGCGGAAGAGCCTCCCATTCGCTGCGCGAGAGGATCACGGCCTGGCGCAGGCCCGACGCTCGCGGGTAGTCGGGGTAGAGGGTGAGGGCCACGCCCAGCGCGCTCTCGGACGCGTCGAAGTCCAGGCGGCGCGCGTGCACCAGGGCCAGGTTGACGTGGTGGAGCGGCGCCTTCGGGTGGCGGGCGGCCACGTGCTCCAGCCGCAGCAGGGCGTCGTCGTGACGGCCGAGCTCCGAAAGGCACAGGGCCATGTTGGCGGTCACGTATTCCGACGGCGTGCCGCTGCGTTGCAGACTGCGCTGTTCGGCCTCGACGAACGAGGCCAGGGCCTCTTCGAATCGTTCGCGGCGCAGCAGCGCTTCGCCGAGCCCGGCGTGTCCCATGGCCTGGGCGGGTCCGGCTTCGCGCGCGGCCGTCTGCCAGAAGTCCATCTCATCGGCCCACACGCCGGCGCGTCGGCTCGTGGTCGAGGCGAACGCCAGCGCGAGCAGCAGCGCGGCCGTCGCGGCTCCGGCCTGGGCGCGCTCCGGGATCGCGCGCGCGGCCAACACGCCCAGCACGGCCAGTCCCGCCGCGGGCAGGTAGAGGTAGCGGTCCGCCGCCACCACGTCGCCGGAGATGGGCACCAGGTGGAGGACCGGAAGCAGGGCACCGCTCACCAGCGCGGCCGCAGCAAAGGCGTGGGGATCGCGCGCGCGGCGCAGCAGCGCCACGGCGGCGACCCCTCCCGCGGTGGCCGTGATCGTTCCCACGGCGACGAGCAGAGGGGACACCTCGCCCAGCACGCCGATCAAGAGCCTGGGCCGCAGCGGGTCGGCCAGCATGGCCGCGTAGCGGCCCAGGGTGTGCAGCGCGGCCAGTGGCCGTTCCGCCGGCGGGAGTCCGGCGTCTGCGGCGCTGCCCGCCTGCCAGGCGATGGCGCGCGCGCCCGCGTAGACGACCAGCGCGGCCGCCAAGGGTGCCAGGTTCGTCAGCGCGCGGCCCGCTGTGGCGCGGCCCCGCACGGCGCGCCAGGTCTCGTGGGCGGTCAGCGCCAGCGCCCCCGCGATGGCCACCTCCTTGGCCATCAGCCCCAGCAGGAGCAGCAGCGCGGCCGCAACGCGCCGCGCCGTGCGCCCGGGCTCGGAATCGTGAAGCAGCCACGCGGCGAGCACCGCGCACGAAGCGAGCAGATCCGTGCGTCCGCTGATCCAGGCCACCGATTCACTGAGTCGCGGGAAGGTTCCGAAGAGCAGGGCGCCCAGGGCGGCGGCGCGTGCGGAGGCGCCTGCGCGGCGGCACACGAAGAAGAGCAGCACGCACGACGTCGCGTGCACCAGCACGTTGAACAGATGGAAGAAGAACGGCTCGGGTCCGAAGAGGCGCTGCTGCACTGCGTAGCTGAGGATCGTGATCGGCCGGTAGAAGGCCGGCGACTCATCGAACTCCGGATTGGTCCAGAAGAGCTGGCCGAAGTAGGTCCCCAGCGACTGGAGCTGCTGCACGGCCGGGTGCCGGGTGACGAGCACGTTGTCGTCCCACACGAAGCCGCCGGCCAGCGCCGGCGCGTAGATCGCCACCACCGCGGCCGCGATCGCAGCCGCCAGCAGCCCGTCCCGGGGCTCGGCGCGCTTGCCCGCGTTCATATTGCTGCACCTCCGAGGGCCAACTCCTCGGATCGGCACGCGAAAGCTCCAACTTGAGGTCGTGGCGCCGAGCCTCGGGGCGTGGGACCCTTGGACCATGAATCCCGAAGCACGAGTCCGCGAGTTCTGCGAAGCCTTCGCGCGCCGCGACGTGAAGGAGATCCTCGGCCGGATGAGCCAGGACTGCGTCTACCACAACATGCCCATCGCCCCGCTGACGGGTCACGCGGCCATCGAGGCGCTGCTGAACACCTTCCTGGACGGGTGCCGCGAGGTCGAGTTCGAGGTCCTCAACCTGGCCGTGGATGGAAGCCGAGTGCTGACCGAGCGCATCGACCGCTTCGCCCGCGAGGACGGAACCAATCTGGAGCTGCCGGTGATGGGGATCTTCGAGGTCGACCCCGACGGCCAGATCAGCGCATGGCGCGACTACTTCGACCTGGCCACCTGGACCCGCCAGTCCGGCGGCGGCTGACCGCAGCCTCGACTGGGACGAAGGGCTTCTGCGCCCGCGGCCCGCAAGCCCGAGGCAAGCAAGGATGTGCGGGGTTCAGCGTGGTTCGAGGGCGCGCAGTGAGCCGAAGGCGAACGTAGGGGCTCGTCCGCTTCAGGTTGAGGATCCCAGGGCGGTCGGCTACCTCTACAGGCTCTTCCCCGGTCGTCTAATGGCAGGACAACGGGTTCTGGCTCCGTTAATCGAGGTTCGAATCCTCGCCGGGGATCCATTCTTAGGCGGACAAGCCTCTTCGCTCGCCTTCGGCTCGCTGCGCGCCCTCGCCGAACTCTGGAGGTTGCGCGTTCTCCGGCGGCTCGGGCTTGCGGGCCATGGGCTCTGCGGCCGTGCCCTCTCCGGCGGGGCTTAGGGCCTGTTTCTTTGCGCGCGCGCCTGTTGTGCGAAAGCGCCGACGTAGTTCTCGCCGATCCCCCCCCGCCGCCCAGCGCCCAGCGGTTACCCGTGGCGGATGAAGTGGATCGCTTCCGCGATCCGCGACACGCTCTTCTGTTTGCCTAGGACCTCCAGCGTCTCGAAGATGCCCGGTGAAGCTGAGCTGCCCGTCACCGCCACGCGCACCGGCTGCGCCAGCTTGCCCATGCCGATGCCGCCCTGGGCTTCGCGCACCGCCTCGAAGATCGGCTCGATGCCGGCGGCGTTCCAGGGCTCCAGCGCCGCCAGCCGGTCGTGCAAGTCTTCCAGGATCGGCTCCGCCGCCGGCTTCAGGTGCTTGCCGGCCGCCTTCTCGTCGTAGGCCAGGTTCTCCACCACCAGGAAGGCGGCGCGCTCGGCCATCTCCTCCAGGGTCTTGGAGCGCTCGCGCAGCAGGTCGACCAGGCCCCCCAGCTCGGGCGTTGCGGTCACCGGGTGGTGCACGCGCTGCTCCAGGAAGGGCAGCAGTGCGCCGACCAGCTCCTCGCGCGGCATCTCCTTCAGGTAGTGCTGGCTCAGCCAGGCCAGCTTGTCGGGATCCGCCTGGGCGCTGGAGCGGTGGACCGTGTCCAGATCGAACAAGCCGGCGATGTCGTCGCGCGAGAAGAGCTCGCGGTCTCCATGGGACCAGCCGATGCGCACCAGCCAGTTGCGCATGGCGTCCGGCAGGTAGCCCTGATCGCGGTAGTGCTGGACCGACACCGCGTCGAGTCGCTTGGAGAGCTTCTTGCCGCCCGCGGCGACGATCAGCGGTACGTGGGCGAAGCGGGGCGGCTCCGCGTCCAGCGCCCGGTAGATCGCGATCTGGAGCGGCGTGTTGTTGACGTGGTCCGCGCCGCGGATGACATGGTTGATGCCCATGTCCAGGTCGTCCACCGTCACGGCCAGGTGGAAGAGGGGCTGGCCGTCGCTGCGGCGGATGATGGCATCGCCGATCTCCGAGGCATCCTGGCCGCTGGGCCCGAAGACGCCGTCGTCCCAGCCCAGTCGGCCCTCGGGAGGAAGCCGCAAGCGCACCGTGTGGGGGCCCGCGTCGGGGCCGGGGGCGGTGTCGCGGCAGCGGCCGTCGTAGGTCCACTTGCCGCCCGCGGCGATGGTGGCCTGCTTGCGCTCCTCCAGCTCGTCGCGGCTGCAGACGCAGCGGTAGGCCCGGTCCTCGGTCAGCAGCTTGTCCACCACCTCCGCATGGCGCTCCGCGCGCTCGCTCTGGCGGTGAGGTCCCTCGTCCCAGTCGAGCTCCAGCCACTCCAGGCCCTCGATCACGGCCTGCTCGGCCTCCCGGGTAGAGCGCTCGCGATCCGTGTCCTCGATGCGGAGCACGAAGGCGCCGCCATGGCGGCGGGCGAAGGCCCAGTTGAAGAGCGCCGTCCGGGCGCCGCCGATGTGCAGGAACCCCGTGGGGCTGGGGGCGAAGCGAGTGCGCAGGGCCGTCATGGCGGGCGAGCATACCGCACGGCTCCGGGCTCGATGGCGGGGCTCCGGAGGCTCTGCTATCCGGGCATCAAGGAACCGGATCCAAAGGGGTTTTCGCCGATGAAGCTGCTCGTGGAGCGGCTCTCCACCACGCCCACCGCAATGGCCTTCGATGCGGACGCCGGCTGGTGGGAAGCGGTCGGGGGGGATGGCGACGCTGCGGAGCCTCAGCTCCACGGCGAGGCGCACTTCACGCTGTCTGCCCAGAAGCTGGCCGAGGAGCTCTTCATCGAGGGCGAGGCCCGGGCCGAGTTCGACTGTACGTGCAGCCGCTGCCTCGTCCGCTATCGTCACGCGCTCCGCGAGCCCTTCCGTATCGTTCTCGAGCCGGCGGCGGAGCGCGTGCCTTCGGATCCCGAGGGCGCCGACGCGCTTGCCCGCTACGGGCTCTGGCTCGGCGACGAGCTCGATGCGGGCTGGTTTCGCGGGACCGAGATCGATCTAACCGGTTTCTTGCAGGAGGTGATGGTGTTGGCGCTTCCCGTGCAGCCGCTCTGCCGAGCGGACTGTCGTGGGCTGTGTCCCCAGTGTGGGACGGACCGCAACACCCAGAGCTGCGACTGCGAGCAGGTGCGTCCGGACTCGCCCTTTGCCGTGCTCCGGGGCGTCGTGACGGAGCGAGGAGACTGAGCCATGGCTGTTCCCAAGCGCAAGACCTCGCGTGCCCGCAAGAACAAGCGGCGCGCACACGACGCGCTGCGTGCGCCGGCGAGCTCGAAGTGCCCCCAGTGCAGCGAGCCCAAGGTGCCCCACCGCGTCTGCACCCATTGCGGCTCCTACCGCGACCGGACCGTCATCGAGACCGACGAGGACTGAGAGGCCGCCGATGCTCGCGCTGCTCTTCCCGGGGCAGGGATCCCAGACCGTGGGAATGGGGCGCGACGTCTTCGAGGCCGCACCCGCGGCGCGGGCGGTCTTCGAGGCCGCCGATGCGGCTCTGGGCCTGCCGCTCTCCCGGCTCTGCTTCGAGGGGCCGGAGCAGGCGTTGGTTCCCACCGAGATCCAGCAGCCGGCCATCCTCACCGTCAGTGTGGCGCTGCTGCGGGCTCTGGAGGCGCGCACGCCGGTGCGGCCGGCGTTTGTGGCCGGCCACAGCCTGGGCGAGTACACGGCGCTGGTGGCCGCCGGGGCCGTGGACTTCGAGGACGCCGTGCGTCTGGTCCACCACCGCGGCCGCTACATGCAGGAGGCCGTGCCCGAGGGCACCGGCGCCATGGCCGCCCTGCTGGGCCTGGCGGTCACGGAGGTCGAGGCGGTCTGTGAGCGGGCGCGGGCCGACTCCGGCGCCCTCGTGACTCCGGCCAACTACAACGCGCCCCGGCAGACCGTGGTTTCCGGCGCGGCCGCCGCGGTCGAGGCCGCGTGCGCCGCCGCCCGCGAGGCCGGCGCCCGGCGAGCGGTCCGGCTGCCGGTGTCGGCTCCGTTCCACTGTGCGCTGATGGAGCCGGCGGCCGAGAAGCTGGGCCCGGAGCTGGAGGCGGTGGACTTTCGCGCCCCGCTGCCCCCGGTGGTGACCAACGTGGAGGCGCGGCCCAACGGCGACCCCAAGCGGATCCCGGAGCTGCTGCGCCGCCAGGTCACGGCGCCGGTGCGTTTCGCGGAGCTGGTCGAGCAATTGGCCGCCCTGGGCGTGGAGCGGGTCCTCGAGGTGGGGCCCGGTCGCGTGCTGACCGGGCTGGTGGGTCGGGTCGCCCAGGGGCTTTCGCGGGCGAACCTGGCCGGATTGGACGATCTTCCCGGAGCGGAGGAATTCGCCGCGACCGGGGGTTCCTGAAAAGTCGGGACGCCGTGCGCGTCCCCTTGCCGAAGGAGCGGGAATGGCTCTTGAAGAACGCATTGGCGAGATCATCGTAGAGCAGCTCGGTTGCACCAAGGATGAAGTCGTACCGGAGGCGTCGTTCATCGACGATCTGGGCGCCGATTCGCTGGATATCGTCGAGCTGGTGATGGCGATGGAGGAGGCATTCGGCGTGGAGATCCCCGACGAGGATGCCGAGCGCATCCAGACCATCGGGGATGCGATCTCCTACTTGCGCGGGAAGTCGGAGGCGTAGGTGGCCGCCCGGGTGCCGCGCGTCGTCGTGACCGGGATGGGGTGCGTGTCCCCGCTCGGCTGCGGCGTCGAGGCCACCTGGGCCGGAGCCGTGGAGGGACGCTCGGGGATCGGCCCGATCACGCGCTTCGACGCCGCCGAGCACCCCTCGCAGGTGGCCGGCGAGGTGCCGGGTGAGCCCGATCTCGGGGACCTGCCCGCCAAGGACGCGCGCCGTCTGGACCGCTTCTCGGCGTACGGTCTGGCGGCCGCACGCGAAGCCCTGCTGGACGCCGCGTTGCCGCTGGACGACGTGGACCGGGATCGCGTCGGCGTCACTATCGGTACGGGAATCGGTGGGCTGGGGACGCTGTCCGAGAACGACCGCGTTCTCCAGAGCCGCGGGCCCCGGCGCGTGTCTCCCTTCCTGATCCCCATGGTGATCGGGAACATCGCCTCGGGCCTGGTTTCCATTCAGTACGGCCTGCGCGGTCCGAACCTGTGTCATGTGAGCGCTTGCGCCACGGGCACGCACGGCATCGGTGAGGCGCTGCGCATGATCCAGCGCGGCGACGCTGACGCGATGCTCGCGGGCGGCGCCGAGGCGCCGGTGACGGATCTGGGCGTAGCGGGCTTCGCCGCCATGAAGGCGCTCTCGACCCGCAACGACGAGCCCCCGCGCGCCAGCCGGCCCTTCGACCGGGGCCGTGACGGTTTCGTGATCGGCGAGGGGGCCGGCGTGCTGCTGTTGGAGTCCCTGGAGCACGCGCGCGCCCGGAGCGCACGGATTCGCGCCGAGGTGATCGGCTACGGCGCCACCGCCGACGCGTCGCATATGACGCTTCCGGATGCCGACGGCGACGGCGCGCGGCGCTGCATGCAGCGCGCCCTGCAAGACGCGGGCCTGGAGCCCGACGCGATCGATTACGTCAACGCCCACGCCACCAGCACGCCCCTGGGAGATCCGGTCGAAGCCAAGGCGATTCGCGCCGTGCTCGGAGACGGCGTTCCCGTGTCCGCCACCAAGTCCATGACGGGCCACCTGCTGGGGGCCGCAGGCGGCGTGGAGAGCATCCTGTGCATCCGCGCCCTGGAGACCGGCCGCATCCCGCCTACGCTGAACCTCGAGGATCCCGATCCCGAGTGCCGGCTGGATCACGTGGTGGACAAGGCTCGTGAAGCGCCGCTGCGCGTGGCGCTCAACAACTCCTTCGGCTTCGGGGGGACGAACGCGGCGCTCGTCCTGCGAGCTTGGGACGACCTCTAGACCAGACTAGGCGGAAGGAACGACGAGATGGGCGACGGCATCGTCATGGCCAGCGATCACCGGGGCTTCGTGCTCAAGGACGAGCTAAAGAAGCGCCTCGAGGCGCGGGGCTTCCAGGTTCAGGACTTCGGGGCTCGCAGCGAAGATCCGGTGGACTACCCGGACCACGTGGCCCCGGCCGCGCGCGAGGTTTCCGAGGGCCGTGCGGCCCGCGGCATCGTGATCTGCGGCAGCGGCCTGGGCGTCACCTATGCGGCCAATCGCTTTCCCCGCGTGCGTGCCGCCCTGGCGCTGGATCAGGAGGCGGCCGAGATGTCGCGGCGTCACAACGACGCCAACGTCCTGGCCCTGGCCGCCGATCGCACCGACGCCGAGGCGGCGTGGAGCATCGTCGAGCGCTGGCTGGAAACCGAGTTCGAGGGCGGCCGCCACATTCCGCGCGTGGAGAAGATCGATCGCCTGACGCGGCCGGCTTCACGCATGGGCCTGACGCTGGCCGAGGTCGACCCGGACATCGCCGATGTGCTGCGCCGCGAAGCGCGCCGCCAGGCCCTGAACCTGGAGTTGATCGCCTCGGAGAACTTCGTCTCCGAGGCCGTGCTCGAGGCGGTCGGTTCGGTGGCGACCAACAAGTACGCCGAGGGCTACCCCGGGCGCCGCTACTACGGCGGCTGCGAGGTGCTGGACGAGGCCGAGAACCTGGCCATCGAGAGGGCCAAGGCGCTCTTCGGCGCCGACCACGCCAATGTTCAGCCCCACGCCGGCTCCCAGGCCAACGAGGCCGCCTATCGGGCCGTGCTCGACGTGGGCGACACGATCCTGGCCATGAACCTGGATCACGGCGGTCACCTGACTCACGGCAGCCCGGTCAACTTCTCAGGCAAGCTGTACAAGATCGTGCCCTACGGCGTTCGCAGGGATACCGAAACCATCGATTACGACGAGGTCCGGCGCCTGGCGAAGGAGCACCGGCCCAAGCTGATCCAGTGCGGCACGACCGCCTACTCGCGCATCCTGGACTTCGATGCGTTCCGTTCGATCGCCGACGAGGTCGGCGCGAAGCTGCTGGCGGACATCGCCCACATCGCGGGCTTCGTGGCGACCGGGCTGCATCCGTCGCCGGTGGGGCGCGCGCACATCGTCACGACCACCACGCACAAGACCCTGCGCGGTCCGCGCGGCGGCATGATCCTGTGCGATGCGGACCTGGCCAAGAAGGTGGACAGCGCCGTCTTCCCGGGAGGGCAGGGCGGTCCGCTCATGCACGTGATCGCGGCCAAGGCGGTCGGCTTCCTGGAGGCGGCCCAGCCCGACTTCAAGGCGTACTGCCAGCAGGTGCTGGACAACGCGCGCGCCCTGTGCGCCGGGGTCACCGGCCGGGGCTTGAGCGTGGTCTCGGGGGGCACCGATACCCACCTGTTCATGCTGTCGCTGCTGGACCGCGACATCACGGGGAAGGCGGCCCAGATCGCCCTGGAGCGCGCCGGCATCAGCACCAACAAGAACATGGTGCCCTTCGACACCCGCAAGCCCATGGTCACGTCGGGCGTGCGCATCGGAACGCCGGCGGTGACCACCCTCGGCATGCGCGAGCCGGAGATGGAGACGATTGCCGGCTTCATCGCGCGCGTGCTGGAGCGGCCGGGCGACGTGGACGAGCTGGACGCGGTGCGAGCGGAAGTCGAGGCGCTCTGCCGGAACTTTCGGCTCTACCCGGACCGCTGGGACGACGGAAGCGAATAGATGCGCTGTCCTTCCTGCGGCGACACGCAGACGCGGGTGATCGACTCGCGACTGGTTCGCGAGGGATCGGAGATCCGTCGGCGCCGCGAATGCGTGGAGTGCGGCCGGCGATTCACCACTCGCGAGCGTCTGGACGAGGTGCTGCCGCGCATCGCCAAGAAGGACGGGCGCCGTGAGGACTACGCCCGCGGCAAGCTGCTCTCGGGTCTGGAGACGGCCTGCCAGAAGCGCTCGGTCAGCGCCGATGCGCTGGAGCGGATCGTGGACCGCATCGAGAAGCGGCTTCAGGAGCTGGGCGAGCGCGAGGTGGAGAGCCATCGCCTGGGGGACTGGGTGATGGAGGAGCTGATGCGTCTGGACGCCGTGGCGGCCGCGCGCTTCGCATCCGTGTTCCGCGACTTCCAGGGCTCCGAGGACTACGCCAAGTTCTTCGCCGCATTGCGCGAGCGACACGAGGGATGACCCCGGAGCGGGCCATGCGCCTGGCCCTCTTCGCCGCGCTGCGCGAGCGGCACAACAGATGACTCCCGAGCGGGCCATGCGCCTGGCCCTGGACCGCGCCCGTCGGGTCCGAGGTCGGACGTGGCCCAATCCACCGGTGGGCGCCGTGGTGTACCGGGGCGACCGCGTCCTGGGCGGCGGCGCGACCCGCCCGGCCGGAGGACCCCACGCCGAGATCGTCGCCCTGGAGGCGGCTCGACGGCGCCACGGAGCCCGCGCCCTGCGCGGCGCCAGCCTGGCCGTGACCCTGGAGCCCTGTTCCCACACCGGGCGCACCGGTCCCTGCAGCGAAGCCGTGCTGGAAGCGGGCATCCGCCGCGTCGAGGTCGGCCATCGGGACCCCTCGCCCCACGCCGCGGGCCGCGGTCTGCGGCGGCTGCGCGCGGCCGGTCTCGAGGTCCGCACCGGTGTGCTCGAGGCCGAGTGTCGCGAGCAGCACCGCGGTTTCCTGTCGGTGCTGGAGCGCGGCCGCCCCTTCGTCAGCCTCAAGCTGGCCGCCAGCCTGGATGGCCGCATTGCCACGCGCCGGGGGGATTCGCGCTGGATCAGCGGCCCCGCGGCCCGAGCCTGGGTGCACCGGCTGCGCGCGGCGTCGGACGCGGTGGCGGTGGGCGTGGGCACGGCGCGCGCAGACGATCCCGCGCTGACGGCGCGTCGCGGCGAGCGCGTCGTGCGGAGTCCGGCCCGGGTGGTCTTCGATACCCGGCTGCGGCTGCCACCGGATGCACGCCTGCTGGCCGACGATGCAGCGGTATTCATCGTGTGCGGCGTGCGGCCGCCGGCCGCACGCCGGCGGGCCCTCGAAGTGGAAGGGGCCCGAGTGCTGCCCGTGCGGACGGCTGCGGGTCGCGTCCATCTGGCGACGGCGCTGCGCCGGCTGGCCCGGGCGGGCCTGACGGAGCTCCTGGTGGAGGGGGGCGGAAAGCTGGCCGGCTCGCTGCTGCACGCGGGCCTGGTCGATGAACTCCACTGGGTGGTATCGCCTAAGCTTGTGGGTGGCGACGGTGCGGCGGCCCTGGGCTCCCTGGGTGTGGGTCGGATGGCCGAGGCAACGCTGCTGGCGTCGCCGCGCATGCGAAGGCTGGGCGACGATGTATGCATCTCGGGACGTCCGACGACGGGAGAGCGAGGGTGAAGAGCTATCCGACCCACTGCGATGCCAGCGGCCGCCGCTTCGCCGTGGTGGTCTCTCGCTTCAATCACCTGATCTGTGCCCGCCTGCTGGAGGGTTGCCTCGACGAGTTGCGTACGCGTGGTGCCGAAGGCGACGATATCCACGTGGCCTGGGTGCCCGGCGCCGTCGAGATTCCGCTGGTGGCGCGCACGCTGGCCGCCAGCGGGCGCTACGATGCGGTGGTGACCCTCGGTGTCGTGATCCGGGGCGGGACCCCCCACTTCGACTACGTCTGCCGCGCCGCGACGGACGGCGTGCTGCAAGCGTCGCGCGATACGGGCGTGCCCGTGACGTTCGGCGTCCTGACCTGCGACGACGTCGATCAGGCGCTGGCGCGGGCCGGCTCCGGGGAAGGCAACAAGGGGCGCGAAGTGGCGAGCGCCGCGGTCGAGATGGCTTGCCTGCTTCCGGCGCTGGACAAGCCGCCCGAGGTCGGATCGTGAGCCGCGTACGGACCACGCCCCGACGTCGCTCGCGCGAGGCGGCGCTCCAGGTGCTCTACGCCATCGACGTGGCCGGGCGCGACGGTGCCTCGGCCTCCGCCCAGGAGATGTTCGAGAGCGCTGAGGCTCACTTCGAGCTTCCGGAAGGTGCGCGTGCGTTTGCCAAGGAGCTGATCCTGGGTGTCGAGGAACAGCGCGCGGCGATCGACGCCCGGCTGGCGACGAACGCCGCCCATTGGCGCGTCGAGCGCATGGCCGCCGTGGATCGCAACGTGCTGCGTCTGGCGACCTATGAGCTGTGCTTCACGACGACGCCGGCCGAGGTGGTGATCGACGAGGCGGTCGAGCTGGCGCGCCGCTTCGGCGCCGACCGCTCGCCGGGATTCGTGAACGGCATCCTGGACGCCGTCGCCCGGGCACGGGAGGCGACGCAGTGAGCCGTGCGCTGCGCATCGCGCTGGCCACGGAGCCCTTCGAGCAGGCCGACGGCGACGTGGCGGTGGCGAGCTTCTTCACGGCGGATCGCCCGCTGCGCGGCGCGGCGGGCCGTGCGGACTGGCGGCTCTGCGGCATGCTCTCGGCGCTCATTGCCGAGGGCCGGCTCAGCGGCGCCGAGGGAGAGGCGTTGCTGATGCCGTCCTTCGGGCGTCTGCGGGCATCGCGCCTGCTGGTGCTGGGGCTGGGCGGATCGACCCGTTTCGGCGCCGCCGAGGTGGCCGCCGCCGCTCGGGACGCGGTGTCGCGCCTGCTCGACCTGCGCGCCCGATCCGCGGTGGTGTCGATTCCGGGCGAGTGGATCGGCGCGGTGCCGGCCCGGCCCGCCGCCGAGGCCGTGGCCCGGGGCGCCCTGGAGGCACTGGCCCCTCGGGGCGAGGGCTTCGCCCTGCGCCTCCTGGTGGCGCCCGAGGTCGCCAGCCGGGCGTTGCGTGGCCTGGAGGCGGTGGCCTCTCGGGCCCGTGTGGTCGGGATCGGGCTCGATCTGCCGGACCTGGATCCGGAGCCCGGCGTTCCCGTGCGGCGGGCGCGCAGCGCTCCATCCGGCTCGGGGCCGATTTCCCAAGCCCCGGGCCGCCCTTAAGTCCACCGGTCGCCGGCCGATTCATCTCCCTGGACACGTGTGGGGAAGGCCCCTGCGCCGAGGTCCGTGCGGAGGTGGGGATGAGCCTGGTCGGGAGCCTCGAAGACCTGGGGCTCGGCGACATTCTTCAGATCATCAGCCTTTCCCGGAAGTCCGGGGTGCTGCTCCTGCGTTCCGAGCACGGGGAGGGTCAAATCCTCTTCCGCGACGGACGCGTCACCGGCGCCACGTGCAAGGGAGGGCCGACGGACCTGCGTAGCCTGCTGGTCGGCGATGAGGTCGTCAGCGAAGAGGTCTTCGCGGGCGCCGTCCGTAGCGCCCGTGCCGGCGACACGGATCTGGAGGCTGCGCTCTGCGACCTGCCCGACGTGGGACGCGAGAGGCTCGACGAGCTGCGGCGAATCCAGGTGGAACGCGCGGCCTTCACCATGTTCGCGTGGCCCACGGGCGAGTTCAGCTTCGAGGTGCGCGAGGAGTTCGAGTCGGTGGACCCGGCACTGTGCATCGATCCCGGCATCGACGCGCAGTTCCTGGCCATGGAGGGAGCTCGCCTGGGCGACGAGTCGGACCGCGATCAGGCCGAGAAGGCCGAGGCCGGCTCCGACCCGTTCGGCTTTGCCGACCTGGGCGCCGAGCTGCGGGGCGAGACGGTGGGCACGCCCCTCGCCGGGGAGGAGATCGTCGAGCTGGAGGCCCTGGTGGAGCCACTGGACGATGTGGACGTGCTGGAGGCCGTGGCGGAGCCGCTGCCGCCGCCCAGCGTGCGCGCCGCACTCGAGCCCGCCCTCGAGGCCGTGACGGAGCTGGAGGAGCCCGCTCTGCCGGAAGGCGCCGCCGACGCCATCGCCATGGCGAC
>CAMYOO010000021.1 GCA_947260035.1 uncultured delta proteobacterium | reverse complement strand
TCCTTCTCGTCGGCGAAGGTCCAGGACCAGACTTCCTCGGTGATGTAGGGCAGGGTGGGCGCCAGCAGGCGCAGCAGCACGTCCAGGCCCAGGCGCAGGGTGGCCACGGCCGAGCCGCGCGTGGCCTGGTCGGCGCCGGCGTCGCCGCGGGCGCGGGCCTTGGCCAGCTCCAGGTAGGTGTCGGTGAAGCGCGTCCAGAAGAAGCTCTCGGTGTCCTGCAAGGCTTGCGCGAAGTTGAACTCCTCGAACGACTTCGCCGTGCGCTCGGCCAGGGTGCGTAGCTCCGCCACGAAGGCCAGGTCCAGCTCGTGGCTGATGGGGTGGATCTCGGCCTCTTGCGAGAGCACGAACTTGCCGGCGTTGAAGAGCTTGGTGACGAGCCGCTTGCCGATCTTCAGCACCTTCTCGTCGAAGGCGGTGTCCACGCCCAGGCGCGCGCTGCCGGCCCAGTAGCGGCAGGCGTCGGCACCGAAGCGCTCGATCCAGGGCATGGGCGTCTCTACGTTGCCCAAGCTCTTGGACATCTTCTTGCGGTCCGGATCCAGGATCCAGCCGGAGATGGCGGCGTGCTTCCACGGGATCACGTCCTCGTGCAGCAGCGCCTTGGCGATGGTGTAGAAGGCCCAGGTGCGGATGATCTCCGGGCCCTGGGGCCGCATGTCGGCGGGGAAGAGCTGCGCGTGGCGCTCCTCGCTCACGCCCCAGTGCGACGAGATCTGCGGCGTCAGACTGCTCGTGAACCAGGTGTCGAAGACGTCGGCCTCGCCCACGAAGCCGCCGGGCTGGGCGCGCCGGCTCTCGTCGTAGCCCGGCGGCGCCGCGATCATCGGGTCCATGGGAAGCTGCTCGGGCGCCGCGGGAATCGGGCTCTCGAAGTCGGGGTCGCCGTCCTCGTCCAGCGGGTACCACACCGGGATGGGCACGCCGAAGTAGCGCTGGCGCGACACGCACCAGTCCAGCTGCAGGCCCTCGGTCCAGTCCCGGTAGCGCACGCCCATGTGCGGGGGGTGCCACTGCACCTCCGCGCCCTTGGCCAGCAGCGCCTCCTTCTTCTCCAGCAGCTTCACGAACCACTGGCGCGTGGGCACGTACTCCAGCGGGCGCTCGCCGCGCTCGTAGAAGCGGACGGAGTGCTCGATGGGCTCGGGCTCGCCCTTCAGCGGTGCGCCGTTGCCGGTGGCGCTGCCCTCGGCCTCCGCCAGCAGCTCCACGATGCGGCGCTGCGCCTGGCGCACGTTCTTGCCCTCCAGCTCCGTGTAGAACTTGTTTGCCGCGGCGGCGTCCAGGCTCTCCACGCCGTCGTCGCCGAAGGCCAGCGGCTGCAGCCGGCCGTTGCGCCCGATGAGCTGGCGCAGGGCCAGGTCGTGCTCGCGCCACCAGAAGACGTCGGTGGCGTCGCCGAAGGTGCAGACCATCAGGATGCCGCTGCCCTTCTCGGGGTCGGCCAGCTCGCTCGAAAAGATGGGCACCGGCACGCGGAAGAGCGGCGTCACCGCGCGCTTGCCGAACAGGCCGCGGTAGCGCTCGTCCTCGGGGTGGGCCGTGACGCCCACGCAGGCCGCCAGCAGCTCCGGCCGCGTGGTGGCGATGGTGAAGCCCTGATCCGTTCCCTCGATCCCGAACTCGATGTTGTGGAAGGCGCCGCGCTCCACGCGGTCTTCCACCTCGGCCTGGGCCACGGCGGTCTGGAAGTCCGGGTCCCACATGGTGGGCGCGTAGCGGGTCTCGACCAGGTTCTTGCCGAAGAGATCCAGGAACGAGTGCTGGGACACGCGCCGGCAGTGATCGTCGATGGTGGCGTACTCCAGCTGCCAATCCACCGAGAGGCCGGCGCGCTGCCAGAGCTGCTTGAAGGTCTTCTCGTCCTCGGCGGTCAGGCCGTGGCAGAGCTCGATGAAGTTCTCGCGCGACACCAGCTGCGGGCGGCCCTTGCGCGCCTTGGCGGTGGCGGGCTCGAGCTTCAGCTCGGGTACGTACGGCTCGGCCGGGTCGCAGCGCACGTGGTAGTAGTTCTGCACGCGGCGCTCGGTGGGCAGGCCGTTGTCGTCCCAGCCCATGGGGTAGAAGATGTTCTGCCCGAGCATGCGCTGGTGGCGCGTCTGGATGTCCGTGTGCACGTAGCTGAAGATGTGGCCCACGTGCAGCGAGCCGCTGGCGGTGGGCGGCGGCGTGTCCACCACGAAGGTCTCGTCGCGGTCGCGGCTGGGATCCCAGCGGTAGGTTCCGTCGGACTCCCACAGCTCGCCCCACTTCGCCTCGCCCTGGGCGGAGTCGAAGTGCTTGGGAAGCCGGGTCGGGTCGATGGCGCGGACACGCGCTGCAGGGCCGCTCATGGGGCGCCTATCATAGGACACGGCCTAGTCCGGGCTAGGAGGCGCATCGCGCCGCAGGCGCCTGGATCGCCCCGAGCGCGGGAGCCCAGGAGCCGGCTTACCGGTCCTGCGCCAGCACGCCCTTCACCACCGTGCGGGTGGGGATGTAGTCCTCGCCCTCGGCGCCGCGGTTCTCCATGATGAGCTCCAGGCTGCCGTCCGGCTTCAGCTCGCCCGTGGCGTTGGAGACCACCCGCACGCCGAAGGACGGCGGCACCATGATGAAGTGGGAATCTAGTCCGGGGACCCGCGAGGCCACGATCTGGGTGGTGAGCGTGCCATCCAGCAGGTTGCCGGTGATGGTGCCCTGGCCGTTACCCACCACCTCGGCCGGCACTTCGCCGTCGGGTCCCGGGTACATGGTCTCCAGGTCGAAGGTGGCGGTGTAGCTGGCGCCGTCTTGGACCAGGATCACGTTGCCCGAGATCTCGCGGCTGTTGTCCGTGCCGATGACGGTGGTGAGACCCTCCACCTTGTACATGCCGGCCACCTGGGCCGGCCCGGTCTCCTCGGCTGCGGGCGCGGCCTGCTCGCCGGCCTCCTGGCCGCATGCGGCCAAGGCCAAGCCCACCAGCAGGGCGGGAAGGGTCGCAAGGAAGTACGGGGTCCGAAGCGCCATTTGCTCCTCCGTTCCCCAGGAGTCTACGACTCGGGAGCCGGGGTTGGAAGGCTCTGGTGCCGGCGCTGTGAGCGGTACCCTGTGGGTGTTGGAGGACACCCCCATGCCCTACGCCCACCGCCCCATCCACGATGCCGACGCCCATGTGATGGAGACCCCGGAGTGGCTCGATCCGTGGGCCGATCCCGGCATCCGAGAGCGCCTGCCGGCCCTCTTCCTGGCCAGCGTCAAGCCGGGCGAGGAGCGCCTGATCGATACCTTCCGGCGGCGCCATGCCGACCCCGCCTACCGGGCCGAGGACGAGGAGAAGATCCTGCTGCGCAAGAACTGGGCGGCGACGGGCTCCTTCCTGGCCGAGGACCGCCCGCTGGCCCTGGACCTGCTGGGCTTCGAGAGCCAGCTGGTCTTCAACACCTTCCAGAACGGGAAGCTGCTGGAGGCCGAGCGCGGCGACGACGTGGAGTACGCCTACGGCTTCGCCCGCGCCCACAACCGCTCCATGGCCGCCTTCTGCGAGGCGGACCCGCGGCTGCTGGCCACGGGCTACGTGCCGCTGCGCGACTTCGAGCGCTCGCAGAAGATGGCGGCCGAGGTGATCGAGATGGGCTGCAAGGCGCTGCTGGTGCCGTCTGGCTGCCCGCGCGGCCACGCGCCCAGCCACCCGGGCCTGGATCCGGTCTGGGCCCAGGCCCAGGAGGCCGGCCTGCCCATCGTCTTCCACGTGGGCGGCGGGCTGCGCCAGCCGGATCATCACCTGCTCGACGGCGACTACTTCAAGAACGGAGGGCCGCCGATCCCGGACTTCCACGGCGGCGACGAGAACTTCCGCTCCGTGGACTACATGGCGATTCCCACCGCGCCCATGCAGACCCTGGCCACGATGATCTTCGACGGCGTGCTGGAGCGCTTCCCGGAGCTGCGCTTCGGCGTGATCGAGCAGGGCGCGTCCTGGGTGCCGAGCTGGATGCGCTTCATGGACTCCGCCTTCGAGGCCTTCCGCCGCAACGAGGAGCGGCTCCAGAAGCTGAGCCTGAAGCCCAGCGAGTACGCCCGGCGCCAGGTGCGCGCCACGCCGTACCCGGCCGAGGACGTGGGCTGGATCGTGGAGAACGCGGGCGAGGAGATGTGCCTCTTCTCCTCGGACTTCCCCCACGTGGAGGGCGGCCGCAACCCGATCAAGCGCTTCGAGGGCAGCATGCAGCAGCTGTCCGAGCCCCAGAAGCAGCGCTTCTACTACGACAACTTCGTAGACCTGATGGGCAGCGGGCTGGATTCTTAGGCGGCCGAGCCCCTCCGCTCGCCTTCGGCTCACTGCGCGCGTGGCAGCCAGCCCCGCTGCATGGCCACGGATCGAGGGCCACGCTTGCGGGCCGCAGGCTCGAGCGCCCCGCCGGCGGAGGTAGGGCTACGGGCCTTCCTCTCACCGAGATCGCCGAAGGGCACAGCGCCCCCGCCACCAGGGCGGCGCAGGCGGCTCTAGGTGGGCTCGGCGGGGGCGGCGTCGAAGGGGAGGTCGATTACGAAGGTGGCGCCGCCGCCCTCCTCGGACTCGATGCGGATCGAGCCGCCGTGGCGCTCGACGATGCCGTGAGACAGCGAGAGCCCGAGCCCGGTGCCCTTGCCCACCTCCTTGGTGGTGAAGAAGGGCTCGAAGAGGCGGTTCTGGATGTCCTCGGGAATGCCCGGCCCGTCGTCGGAGAACTCCAGGCGCACGCCCACCGGCGTCGTGGAGGTCTTGACGCGGATCGTGCCCCGGCCGTCGAGGGCGTCGCAGGCGTTCATCAGCAGGTTCATGAACACCTGGTTCAGCTGGCCCGCGTAGCAGCGCACGTGGGGGAGCTCGCCGTAGTCGCGCTCGACGGAGATGCCCTCCTTGAGGCGCGGCTCCATCAGCGACAGCGTGCGGTCGATGCCTTCGTGCAGGTCGATTTTCTGCACTTCGGCCTGGTCCAGACGCGAGAACGAGCGCAGGTCGGCGACGATCTGCTTGACGCGCTGCGTGCCCTCGCGGCTGCGGTTGAAGAGCTTCTCCAGGGCCTCGCGGCTGCGGCTGACCTGGGCGTCGTCCACGGGCAGGCGACCCACCAGCTTGCCCACGTAGCCCTCGATGAGCTGCAGGTTGGCGTGGACGAAGCCGATGGGGTTGTTCAGCTCGTGGGCCACGCCGGCCACCAGCTGACCCAGGGAGACCATCTTCTCGTTCTGCACCAATTGGGCTTGCGTGCGGCGCAGCTCTTCGGTGCGCGCGTCCACCCGTGCTTCCAGGTTCTCGTTGAGCTGGGCGATCTCGTCGAAGGCCTTGGCGTTCTCGATGGCGATAGAGCTCTGGTTGGCCAGGGTGCGCAGGAGCTGGCGGTCGTCGGGGCTGAGGCGCTCGCCGGTGGACTTGCCGCCCACCGCGATCACGCCCACCAGGTCTACGCCGAAGAGAATGGGAACCAGCAGCCGCACCTCCAGGGTGTCGAAGACCTCCTGGCAGGCGTCGCGCACCTCCGTGTCCGGCTCGTCGGCGAAGTCCGTGCGCGCCAGCTCGTCCCGGCGCATCCACAATTGCTTGACGATGGGGTGGTCGGCGGCGATGGACAGCGAGAGCGACTCCTCGTCCCAGTCGCCGCGGGAGGACGCCGGGGTGAGGATGCGTCGCTCCTCGTCCAACAGCAGCACGACGGCCCGGTCCACGCCCATGGTGTCGGTCAGGGCTACCAGGATGCGGTCCACAACCTCCTTGATGGAGAGCATGGAGACCATGGCCTCGGAGATCTCGCGCACGGCCTCGCGGTAGCGCGCGCGGTCGCGGTCGAAGGTGCGGTCCACCAGCGCCTGCAGCCGGTTGCGCAGCGGGTTGAAGAGCACGATGGCGATGAACAGGAACGCCACCGAGAAGGCCGGCGAGCGCGCGTCCACGTTCCAGCGCCAGACCAGCAGGTCGGCGAAGGCCACCAGCGATGCGAACAGGCCGGTGATGCCCAGGGTCACCACGCCGTAGACCGCCGAGGAGCGGGCGGCCATGCGCAGGTCGAAGAGATCCCGGCGCAGGATTCCGTAGCCCAGGGCCAACGGGAAGATCGCGAACCACAGCAGCACCGGGTAGATCGGGAACGGCGTGCCCCAGAAGATCTGCACCATCAGGACGCTGATCACGGGCAGGAAGCTTACGCCGAAGCCGAACAGCACGATGTCGGCGCGCTGGGCGGTGGCCTCGTCGCGCAGGCGCAATCGCTGGTGGATCAGCAGGGCCATCGCCAGCAGCGAGAGGCCCACGGCGAAGAAGAAGGCCAGCGCGCCGGTGAACCAGGCCGGGAGGCCGATCCTGGCCTCCACCAGGGACAGCACGCCGATCCCTGCGGCCGCGAGCCACGGCACCAGGCGCAGGCGCCGGTAGCGCACCACCAGCGGCGGCTCGACGGGGAAGAGCGTGAAGAAGTGGAAGGCCGACGCCCCGATCATCCCCATGTTGAGCATGATGCGCGGGTAGGCCATGGGCTGGTGGTCCGTCTCCACCGAGATGTAGAACTGGGCGGACATGGCGACGCAGAAGAGCAGCAGCGCCCACGATTCCGAGCGCTCGGGCTTGAGCCGCCACACCACCAGGCCGACGCCCAGGTAGATGGCGCCCGCGATGAAGAGCGCCACGTAGAGGGGCACGTCGACCAGCTCCGGGGCGCTTGCGCCCGGGATGGGCATGAGGCGCGCCTCGAGGGTGCGGCCGTCGGACTTCTCGACGACCCAATGGGAGCGTTCGCCGGGACGGATTCCGGTGCTGCCCACCCGTTGCGGGGCGTTGCCGTTGACGGAGATCGCCCGGTCGCCGGGCTCGATGCCCGCCGCCTTGCCCTCTTCGCCGACCCACTGGACCGTCGCGACCCCGGCCAGGATCGAATAGGCCACCGGCGAGGCGATCTCGGGGCGGTCGAGCTGGGCGCGGACCGAGAAGCCCATGGAGAAGACCGCCCAGGCCAGTGCCAGCCAGGCGGTGGTCTGTCGGAAACGCCAGGTTGCCGCCGGGTCCACTCAGCCTCCTCGTCCCGGGGGGCATGGTACCCGAACGCCGCCGGGGCTGGCAGCGGAGGGCCGCGACCGCGAGAATCCGCGGCCTGGAGGAACCCCGATGATCGAGTGGAACGAGCAGCACCAGATGATCCGTGAGGCCATGCAGCGCTTCGTGGCCGAAGAGATCGAGCCCAATCTCGAGGCCCTCGAGCACGGCGACATGCCCCCCTACGACATCCTGCGCAAGCTCTACTCCGCCTTCGGGATGGACGAGATGGCGCGCAGCCGCTTCGAGAAGACGATCGCGAAGGCGCGCAAGCTGGAGGCGGGCGAGATCACCAAGGAGGAGGCCCGCAAGGGCGGCGGTGGGGGCGGCGACGGCGCCGGGCTCCAGCTCATTCCGATCATCGAGCTCTGCAAGTACTGCCCCGGCATGGTCACGGCCATGGGCGTGTCGGTGGGTCTGACCTCGGCCGCCATCAACGGCAAGGGCACCGTGGAGCAGCGCGAGCGCTGGGCGCTGGACCTGCTCACCCTGGACAAGGTGGGCGCGTGGGCGATCACCGAGCCCGGCTCCGGATCCGACGCCTTCGGCGGCATGAAGGCCACCGCCCGCCGCGACGGCGACGAGTTCATCCTCAACGGCAGCAAGACCTTCATCACCAACGGCCCCTACGCCGACACCACCGTCTTCATCTGCAAGCTGGAGGAAGAGGGCGTCGATCCGCGCGACCGCAAGATCCTGCACTTCGTGCTGGACAAGGGCATGCCCGGCTTCGAGCAGAGCAAGCCGCTGCGCAAGATGGGCCTGCACTCGTCGCCCACCGGCGAGCTCTTCGTGAACGACGTGCGCGTGGGCATGGACCGCCTGCTGGGCGGGGAGAAGGCGCTGGCCAGGACGGGCGGCGCCGGCCGCGAGGGCGCCAAGGACACCTTCCAGATGGAGCGCTCGGGCGTGGCCGCCATGGCGCTGGGCATCGTGGAGCGCTGCCTGGCGCTGTCGGTGGACTATGCCAAGGAGCGCGTGCAGTGGGAGAAGCCGATCGGCGAGTACCAGCTCATCCAGGACAAGCTGGCCCGCATGGAGGTGGCGCGCATGAACCTCCAGAACCTGGTGTTCCGCACCATCGAGCTGTCGGCCCAGGGCAAGACGATGACCTTCGCCGAGGCCTCGGCCATGAAGCTCTACTCGGCACGCGCCGCGGTGGAGGTGGCCATGGAGGCGGTGCAGGTCTTCGGCGGCAACGGCTACATGGCCGAGTACCACGTGGAGCAGCTCGCCCGCGACGCCAAGGTGCTCCAGATCTACGCCGGCACCGACGAAATCCAGATCCGCGCCATCGCCCGCGAACTCCTGACCCGCAGCTAACCGAGCCGGCGGCAACTAAGGTGCAACTAAAGGGACTGTCCCCTTAGTTGCACCTTAGTTGCACCTTAGTTGCCGCGTTGGTTCCTTACTTCAGGGTGGCGGCGGCTTCGGTGAGGGCTTGTTTTCCGGTGTCGACGAAGTCGGCGAAGGAGAGGAAGCCGTGGATCATGCCGTCGTAGCAGGTGTGGGTGACGGGTACGCCGGCGGCCTCGAGGCGCGCGGCGTAGGCCTCGCCTTCGTCGCGCAGCGGATCGTACTGGGCGGTGACGATGTGGGCCGGCGGCAGCCCGCTCACGTCCTCGGCGCGCAGGACGTTGACGTAGGGGTCGCTTCGACGCGAGGCATCGGGGACGTACTGGTCCCAGAACCACATCATCACGTCGCGGGTCAGCATGTAGCCGTCGGCGTTCTCGGTGTACGACGGGCGCTCGAAGTCGCAGTCCAGGACCGGGTAGATCAGGAGCTGGAAGCCCACGGCGGGGCCGCCGCGGTCCCGCGCCATCAGCGACACGGCCGCGGCCAGGTTACCTCCCGCGCTGTCGCCGGCCACGGCGGGAGCGCCCACGCCGGCGCCCACGATGCCCCGATTCCCGTCCACCCAGCGCAGCGCGGCGAAGCAGTCCTCGGCAGCGGCCGGGAACGGGGCTTCGGGCGCCAGGCGGTAATCCACCGAGACGACGCTGCGCTCGGTGGCGTTGGCCAGCTTCCGCACCTTGCCGTCGTGGGTGTCCAGGTTTCCGATCACCCAGCCGCCGCCGTGGAAGAAGACCAGCGGCGGCTGCTCGGCGCTGCGCTCGGGGGCGTAGATGCGCACCGGGATCTCGCCGGCGGGGCCGGGGATGCTGCGCTCCTCCACCCGGGCCACGGGCTGCTTCGGGAAGATCGGCATCGTCGTCTGTTCTGCGTACAGCTTGCGCAGCTGTTGCGGCGTGGCGGTGCGCACGTCGAACAAGTCGTCGGGCAGGTTGTCGAGGACCAGCTTTACTTGGGGGTCGAGGGGCAAAGTGTCTCCTGGCCGACAGCGGGACCGCTGAGTATATGCGTCCATCTCAAGCATGGCTTACGGCGTTCCGATGCTTGAGTCGAGTGATCTGATGGCTGCTGGTTCGATCAAAGGGTCTGGGTTCGAGTCGGTGGCGGCCGACGTGGTGCGCCTGCTCGAAGAGGGCCGGTTCTCCCGGGCCGACCTGAGCCGGCTGCTGCCGCCAGGAGACCTGAGCTTCCTGGACTGCACGGTCATGCCGTCGCTCTGGTATCCCCTGGATACGTACGGCCGCTTGCTGGACCTGCTGGTGCGCGAGGAAGGCGGCGGCGATCCCGACTACGTGGTGCGCCGCGGCCGCCGCGCGGCCGAATGCCTGTACAAGGCCGGCCTCTACCGCCAGCTCGATGCCACGCTGGACAACGGGGGCGAGGCCTTCGGGCCCCTGATGGAATCGTTGGGCCTCGCCATGTTCGAGGGCACCCATTGGACCGTCACCCACGCGGGCGAGAGCGCCAACGAAGGCAGCTTCCACATCGAGGTCCTGGTGCCCGAGGACTTCCCCGAGTGCGCCCGCTGGAGCTCCCAGGGCTTCATCGAGTACCTGGGCAGTCGCGCGCAGGGCGGTGAGGCCGCGGTGTCCTGCACCAGCAGCCGCCCCGAGGCCATGCGCATGCTCTTCGACACCGCCCCGATCGGAGTTCTGGCACCCGCCGGTCGACGCGAGTAGACTCGCTCGATTGGCGACGCGAACCGGGGGGGTCGCGCGCGTGCCCAGATCGAGACGCAGCGACGAGGCCAGTGCACGGCCGCTTCTGGAGCGGGCCGCGGCGGGAGACCGTGAGGCCGCCGCCGCCTGCGTAGAGCGCTTGGGGCCGCGGATCCAGCTCCTGGCAGAGCGCTTCGGCTACCGCGACGACGAGGCCGAGCGCGCCGTGCGGGCCATCTTCCGGCGGCTCTGGTCCCAGGCCGCGCGTTCCGGCTCCGGCGCCGCCGACGAGGCGACGTTCGCCGTGCAGGTGGCACGCCGCTGGCTGCTGGATCGCCGGGCCCGGGCGCGGGTGGAGGGCGCAGCGCCGGTAGAGGCGCCCGAGTCCGCCGCGCGGCCGAGCCAGAGTCAGGCGGATCTCTTCGGCCCCGCCGTCGGCACGGCGCAGGCCCTGGCCGAGCTGGCCGCCGACGAGCGCGGACAGCTCGAGAAGGCGGTCCTGGGCACGCCCTACACGCGCATCGCAGAGGCGCGCGGGACCTCGGTCAACGCCGTGCGCGAGGTGGTACGCCGCGGGCTGGTCCGGGTGGGAGAGCAGCTTCACGCCGGCGGGCCTCGGGAGGGCGGGCGGTGAGCTCCCAGCCCGCACCCGAGCTTCAGCGGCTTCTGGCCCTTCTGGCCGATCGCGCGGTCGAGGGCCTGCCGCCGGCGCGCGCCGCAGAGTTGGCCGGCCTGGCGGATCAGTTTCCCAACGTGGATGGCGAGGCCCTGGACCGCACGGCCGCGCGCATCGATCTGGCGCTGGCGCCCCAGGCCGGGCGCTCGCTGACGCCGGCCCTGCGCCGGGCGATCCTAGCCGACCTGGATCGGCAGGGCGGAGTCGAGGCGCCGCGCCGCCCCAAGGCCGAGCCGCGCCGGCGAGATCCGGCCGCGCCGCGCCACGGCAGCGCCTCTCCGGCTCCGGCACCCACATTCGCCGCCGCCGCTTCGGCGCCGGCCGAGCCCATGGCCGGCGACCCCTTCCACGGCCCGCGCGCAGAGGCCGCTCCCGAGCGGCCGCACCCCTTGCGCAGTCTGCGAATCCCGGCCGACTCCGGCGCACTGTCCGCCGCGGGCTGGATCCTGGCCGGCGTGCTGGTGGCGCTGTGGCTGGCCGCGCGGATCGCCGGCGTGGGGGACCCGGATGCGGCGCTGGAGCGGGCGTCCGATGCCATGCCCATGGCGCTGGTGGCCGGCTCCGGGGGCGACGCCGAGAGCATCGCGGGTCAGGTGCTGTGGAGCCCGTCGCTCCAGGCGGGGCTGCTGCGCGTCGAGGGGCTGGCGCCCAACGAGGCCGCGGAGCGTCGCTACCAGGCCTGGCTGGTGGACGGCAGCGAGAAGGGCAGGTTGGTCCCGTCCGGCCTGTTCGACGTCTCGCCCGAGGGCGACGTGACCGAGGTAAGACTGCGCCCGGCGCTGCCGGTGGGCGAGGCGGCCCGGGTCGTCGTGACGTTGGAGGGAGCGCGCGGCGCCTTCGCGCCGACCCGCGGCCTGCGCAAGCCCCTGGCCGTGGCGGAGCCCGCGCCCGAGCCCGCACCCGAAGCCGAGTGAGCCTTCCGGACGCGGACGCCCTGATCCAGCGCCTGGGTCTGGCGCCGCATCCCGAGGGCGGTCACTTCCGCGAGACCTGGCGCCATGCGCCCGCCGACGGCAGCCGGGGTGCGGGAACGGGCATCTACTTCCTGCTGCGGCGCGGCGAGGCGTCGCGCTGGCACCGGGTCGACGCCGCCGAGATCTGGCATCACTACCTGGGCGCACCCCTGGAGCTGGGCGTCGCCGGAGAGGACGGCGCGGAGGCGCTGTGGATCCTGGGCACGGATCTCGAAGCCGGTCAGCTTCCCCAGCGCATCGTTCCGGCCGGCGCCTGGCAACGCGCACGCAGCCTGGGCGACTTCACCCTGGTGGGCTGCACCGTGTCGCCGGCCTTCCAGTTCGAGGGCTTCGAGCTGGCGTCGGAAGGCTTCTCGCCGGTTCGGAGTGAGTGACGCCCAGCGGCGCGCCGCTCGGGAGCGCGCCGCTCAGTCGCCGGCGCAGACCCGATTGCGCCCCGCGTCCTTGGCCTCATAAAGGCGCTCGTCCGCGGCCGCCACCAGGTCCGCAGCGACGGGCCGGGCGCCCAGGGTGGCCACGCCCACGCTCGCGGTAAGGACGTCGTCGGCATCGGCATCGATGACCATGCCTTCCAGAGCGACGCGGATCTTCTCGGCGAAGAGCGCCGCGCCTTCGGCGCCGGTCTCGGGCAGCAGCACCGCAAATTCCTCGCCGCCGTAGCGGGCGGCCAGGTCGTGGGTGCGCGAGCGCTCGGCCAGGGTGCGCGCCACACGCGCCAGGGCCCTGTCCCCGGCCAGGTGGCCGTGCCGGTCGTTGAAGCGCTTGAAGTGATCGATGTCGATCAGCACCAGCGACAGCGCCCGCTCGTAGCGCGCGGCGCGCTTCACCTCGCTCTCCAGCACCGTCCAGAAATGGCCGTAGTTCGCCAGGCCGGTGAGCGCATCGCGCTGCGCCTTCTCCAGCAGCGCCTCGTAGCGGTCCGCGTTGCGCAGGGCCATGGCCGCGTGGGTGGCGATGGCGCCCAGCAGCCGCAGGTCGGTCTCGTCGAAGGGCGTGCGCGCCGACTTGTTGTTGACGTTGATCACGCCGCGCACCCGGCCCTGGTCGATGAGCGGAGCCGAGATGCAGGAGTGCGTGTAGTAGCGCTCGTGGTTGCGGCGCACGAAGCGCGGGTCGAGCTCCACGTCGGGCACCAGCAGCGCCTCGCCGGTGGCGGCCACGTGGCCCGCGATGCCGCTGCCCATCTTCATGCGCGTACCGCGCACCACGTCCTCGGGCAGCCCCACCGCATGCAGGATCCGCAGGTGCCCCTCGGTCCCGACCTGGAGCACCGAGGCGATCTCCGAGTCCAGGTGCCGCAGGGTGCGCGCCACGAGCCGCTCGATGACCTCGTGGGTGGAGAGCGTGGAGGCCAGGTCCCGGACGGTGTCGAAGAGGATCTCCAGCTCGGCGTTGCGACGCTGGAGTTCCACAATCTCTTCGGGTTTCCGACGGGTGCCCATGGCCCGCTCCCTTGCCCTCGGGAGATCGGAACAGCGGAGTGTCGCCTTGAGCCCGGCGGCGAGGCTTGCTCTACCCTGCGACGCGGTGTCTCCCAGCCCCCCGAAGCCCGATCCCGCCTACGCCCAGGCGCTGGCCCGCGCCGCAGCGGCCACGGTCGGCGGGCTGGAGGCCATGGAGGCCGTGGCCCGCCGCCTGCACCCGGCGGAGCTGCCGGCCCTGGGCGAGCGGCTCGTGCCCCTGTCGGAGCGGCTGGATGCGGCGTTGGAGGATCTGCGAGACGCGTCGGCGCCGCAGGGGCTGGAGCCCTTCCAAGCCCAGTTCCTGCTCGGGCTGGAGAGCGCGGCGGCGGCCGTGCGAGGCTTCGCCGCGGCCGGCTCGCCCGCCGGAGCCGTGGGGCGCGTGCTGGATGCCCTGCGCCTGCACTGCCGCGCCCAGGAGGCGCTCTATCCCCTGCGCCGCGCCTTCCCCAGCCTGGGCGGCTACTTCGCCGAGCCCGCCTGGCACGAGCGCCTCGCCGAGCTCGATCCGGACCCGCCCGAGGGCGTCGGCGTGGGAATCCACGCGGCCGGGGCCGACGGCGACCCCGCCGCGCGCGGCGGATTCCACCTGTACGTTCCCGAGCGCTACACCGGCGACGCCGACTGGCCGCTGGTGGTGGCGCTGCACGGAGGCTTCGGGCACGGCGGCGACTTCCTGTGGATCTGGCTGCGCGAGGCGCGTAGCCGCGGCTTCCTGCTCATGGCGCCCACCTCGCGCGGCAACACCTGGGCGCTCAACCCGCCCGACGTGGACGCGCCGGCCCTGCGTTCGATGATCGACTACGTGGGAGAGCGCTGGCGCCTGGACCGCAGCCGCATCCTGCTCACCGGCCTCTCCGACGGCGGCACCTACTCCCTGCTGGCCGGGCTGGAGGAAGGCGCTCCCTACACCGCCCTGGCGGTGGTGTCCGGCGTGCTGCACCCGCGCAATCTTGCGTCGGGCAATCTGGAGGGCGCGCGCGGCCGGCGCATCTACCTGGCCCACGGCGCGCTGGACTGGATGTTTCCGGTGGGGCTGGCCCAGGGCGCCTGCGACACGCTTCGCGAGGCCGGCGCCGACGTCACCTACCGCGAGATCGCGGACCTGTCCCACACCTACCCGCGCGAGGAGAACGACCGCATCCTGCGCTGGTTCGACCCGGGACTGGCGCCGGAAGCCGGCACGTAGGGGGTCGGCGCCTAGCCCACGCTCTTGTGGTGCGGGTGGGCGGGCTGGACCGGGGCCGGCCGGTTCAGGCCCAGCGACAGCGCGATGCCGACGATGGCGCTGATGATGACGATCGCCACCACCGTGCTCACCACCAGGAAGTTGCGCAGCCGGCGGATGGGCGCCAGGACGTCCGCTTCGCCGACCTCGGCCGCGATGGCCCAGGTGTGGCCCATGAACTCCAGCGGGCCGTAGGCGGTCAGCACCGGAATCCCGCGGTAGCCCGGGCCCACCTCGATTCCGGTGTTGCCGTCCAGGGCGGCGCGGATGCCCGGCGTATCCACGCGGGTATTCAACCGGGTCGGGGTCGCGCTCAGGGGCGAGTCGCTGCGCATCAGCAGGTCCGGGCCCACCGCGTAGGTCTCGCCGTCGTCCCCCAGCCCGGCCTCGGCCTGCATGATCTGGTTGATGGGCTCGATGGCGATCTGGAAGGCCAGCACGCCCAGCAGGGTGCCGTCTTCGGCCAGCACCGGGCTGGCGGCGAAGGCCGCCGGTGCGCCCTGGCTGGGTGCGTAGACCGCGAAGTCGGCGAAGACCACGGTGCCGGGCTTCGCCCGATCCCGGGCGCCCCGGAAGGCCCGGCCGAGCCCCGACTCGCGGTAGGTGCCGCCCTCCAGGTTGGTTCCGAAGTCGTCCTCCTTGTACGCCGTGTAGATCACGTCGCCGCCGGGTGTGATGAGGAAGACGTCGTAGTAGCCGTGCTGCTCCAGGAAGCGCCGCATCCAGTCGTGGTGGGCGCCGTGCAGCGCGCTGTAGTCCGAGCCGTCGCGCGCGGCGACCAGCTGATGGCGCTCGCCCACCGGGTTCGGGTTCTCGGTGATATATGCGCGCCGCAGCTTCTGGCTGGCCCCACGCCCCAGATGGTCCCAGGTCACCGTCAGGTCGGCCAGGATCTCTCGAATCGCGCGATCGCCGGCCCAGTACTGGGTATCGCGCGCCACCTCTTCCATGTGCTCGCCCAGGGCGTCGCGGCGCAGCTGCATCACCGACAGGTAGCGGCTGCTGGCGCTCTCCAGGAGCTGATCACCCGCCCGCTCGTACGCGGTCACCCCGATGGCGGCGACCGCGACCAGGGCGAGGCCGACGGCTGCGGCCACCGGCGTGATGTTGTTCTTCTGCTTGGGCAATGCGGGGTTCCTTCCGTGGGACCCAATTCCACCGCACTTCCGGCCCCGCGTCGAGAGCTGCGCCGGGCGCGGGCCGGCGCCCTCGGCTAGCCTCGCAGCCCCTCGAGGGAAGGGACACGGGAGCCGATCGATGGAACCGTTTGCGCCTGGAATCCTGCATCCGACCGACTTCTCGGAGGCCAGCCGCGTGGCCTTCGCGCACGCGTTGGCCATCGCACTGGCCCAGAAGGCCAAGCTGACGCTGATCAACGCGTCTCGCGACATGCCCACGGTGGAGGAATGGGAGCGCTTCCCGTCGGTTCGCGGCACGCTGGAGGACTGGGGGCTGCTGGAGAAGGGCAGCGCGCGCTCCGACGTCTTCGAGAAGCTGGCGGTCAAGGTCAAGAAGGTCACCGTGGACGATTCGCCGGTGAGCGCGATCAACGAATACCTGCGCGAGCACCCCGCCGACATCATGGTGCTGGCGACGGAGCAGCGCAGCGGGCTGCCCCAGGTGCTGCGCGACTCCGTTTCCGGAAAGGTGGCCCACCGCAAGGGCGTCGATGCGCTCTTCGTGCCGGAAGGTGCGCGCGGCTTCGTCAATCCTTCGGACGGCAGCCTCTCCCTCAAGCGGATCCTGCTCCCGGTGGACACGTCGCCGGACCCGGCGCCGGCCGTCACGGCCGCCGCCTGGGCGTCCCACTGGCTGGGCCATGCGCCCGTCCGGGTCGATCTGCTGCACGTGGGCGACGCCATGCCGCCGGTGGACCTCTCGCCCCTGGGCGAGTGCCAGGTGGAGCAGGTGCTGCGTCAGGGCGAACCGGTGGACGAGATCCTGGCCGCCGCCCGCGAGCTGGAGTCGGACATGGTGATGATGGCTACCGACGGCCGCGACGGTTTCCTGGACATCTTCCGCGGCAGCCACGCCGAGCGCGTGGTGCACGGCGCGCCGTGTCCGGTGGCCGCGATCTCGGTCGCCTAGCTTCCGCGACTACCGCCTGGTCCTCGAGAAGCCGGATGGTCCCGCGCCGTCGCCGGCTCTGCGGTTTCCGGGTCGCTCCGCAGTCCCGCCGCCTTACCGCCCCGCCCGGCAGAGCCTAGAATAGGCAGCCGAGTACCCAGTCTGGAGCGTCGCCGAGTGCCGAGCAGCGATGTGCGGTTCCGAAAGAGCCTGAGCGGGCGCATGCTCCTGCTGGGTGTGCTTCCGACGGCCGTCATCCTGGTCGGGATCATCCTCTGGCTGGCGACGGCCATGTACAGCGCGCTGCGTGCCGAGAATGAGCACGGCATGCAGATCCTGGCCGATCGCGTGGCAGCCGAGATCGAACGCGGGAACACACGGGCGGTGCTGGTCGCGCAGGTGATGGCCGCCGCCCAGACCAACGGGATGTTCGGCGACCGAGCAGCCTCGGTGTCGTACGCAGAGCAGGTCCTGAGGGACTTCCCTGAGCTCACCGGGGCCTACTTCGGCTACGAGCCGGATGCCGACGCCCAGGACGCCGAAGGCCCGAGCCCCGGCGTTCCGCGGGAAGCGCTCTCCGACCGGGGGCGCTTCATCCCCTATTGGTTCCGGGACTACGACGACAACGAGCTCCTGCGCCTGGAGCCCCTCGTCGACATGGAGAAGAGCCTCTACTACCAGGGCTGCAAGGATCTTTTCCTGAAGGAAGGCAGGCCGCTGCCGATGGTCACCGAGCCGTACATCTACGTAGGCAAGATGATCGTGGAGCAGACCTTCCCCGTCGTGGTCGACGGAGAGTTCAAGGGCATCGCCGGGGTCGACCGCGCGCTGAGCGACATCGTGGAGTTCCTCCGGGAGATCAAGGCCCGGGACGCGGTCGACCTCTTCCTGGTGAGCCGATCGGGGCGCTTCGTGGCGGTCACCACCGAGAGCGCGGACGCCGTCCCGAGCGGGAAACCGGCGCCCGAGAAGGCCCAGCTGCGCACGCGCGATATCGCCGATACGCCCTACGCCGAGATCTTCGGTCCGCTCTACGAGCGCCGGGGCGCGCAGAACTCGGTGCTCGCGAGGGACCCGGTCGACGGCAAGCGGCACTACTACGTGTCGGCCCCGATTCCCACCGGCGACTGGATGGTGGTGCTGCGCAAGCGCGAGGCCGCTGTGATCGCGCCGATCCGCGGCCGCCTGGTGGTCGTGGTCGTCCTGCTCGCCCTGGGCCTCACGACCGTGTTGGCGCTCTCGCTCTGGATCACCACCACCACCTCCCGCCGCATCCGCCGCACCGTGGACGCCGCCGACCGCCTGGCGCAGGGCGACGTGTCGGTGCAGCTGGAGGTGCTGACCGACGCCCAGGACGAGACGGGAAGGCTCGCCGAGGCCTTCAACCGGGTCGTGGAGGCCTACCGCGAGATCACGGGGATGTGCATCGCGATCGCCGAAGGCGATTTCAGCCGCTCGTTCCCGAGGCGTTCGGGGGCGGATGCGCTGGCCGACGCGTTGAACGAGATGAGCGAGAAGCGCAAGCTGGCCGAGGAGGCCGTGTTGCTTGCGCGCGACTCCGCCGAAGAGGCGAACCGGGCCAAGAGCGACTTCCTGGCCAAGATGAGCCACGAACTGCGCACGCCGATGAACGCGATCATCGGCTACAGCGAGATGCTGGAGGAGGAGGCCGAGGATCTCGAGCAGCGCGATTTCATCCCGGACCTGAAGAGGATCCAGGCCGCCGGCCGTCACCTGCTGGCGCTGATCAACGACATCCTGGATCTGTCCAAGGTCGAGGCCGGCAAGATGGACATCTACCTGGAGCGCTTCGACGTCGCCGAGGTGATCCAGGAGGTGGTGGCCACGATCCAGCCGCTGGCCGCCAAGAACGCCAACACCCTGACCGTGAACTGCCCCCCGGACGTCGGCGAGATGGTCTCGGACCTGGTGAAGCTGCGGCAGGGTCTCTTCAATCTGCTGAGCAATGCCTGCAAGTTCACAAGCGAAGGCACCATCACGCTTTCGGTGGAGCGGGGACGGGCGCCCGACGGAGATCGGCTCACGTTCGGCGTCGCGGACACGGGCATCGGCATGAGCGAAGAGCAGATGGGGCGCATCTTCGAAGCCTTCGGACAGGCCGACGACTCGACCACCCGCCAGTTCGGCGGGACCGGACTGGGCCTCACCATCACGAAGCGCTTCGCGGAGCTGCTGGGCGGCAGCGTGGGCGTGACGAGCGAGCCCGGCGCCGGGAGTACGTTCACCATCGAGCTGCCCGCCGAGGCGCCCGCCGGGGCAGAAGCCGGTGCGGTGGAGGAGGTGGTGGCCGACGTCGAGGCGCCCGCCGACGAGGGGTCGGGTGCAAGGGTGCTGGTCGTCGACGACGACGCGGCCGCTCGCGACCTGCTGCGCCGGATGCTCGCGCGCCAGGGGTTCGCGGTCACCACGGCCGCATCGGGAGAAGAGGGCCTGCGACTGGCCAGGGAGCTCCGGCCGGCCGCGATCACCCTGGACGTGATGATGCCGGGCCTCGACGGCTGGGCCGTCCTGCGCGAGCTGAAGGACGACCCGGCCACGGCCGACATCCCGGTCGTGGTGGTCAGCGTCTTGAAGGACGGCTCCCTGGCCTATGCCCTGGGTGCAAAGGGCTTCCTCAGCAAGCCGATCGCCAGGGATCGGCTCCGGTCCCTGCTCGAGGGCATCCGCTGCGACGGGCGGCACGCCCTGGTGGTGGAAGACGACGCGGACTCGCGGGCCGTCCTCACGCACCATCTGGAGCGGGAAGGCTGGCAGGTGCGCGGCGCCGTGAACGGCCGCGAGGGTTTGGAACGGATGGGGGAGGAGCGCCCGGACCTGATCCTGGTGGACCTGATGATGCCGGTGATGGACGGCTTCGACTTCATCCAGGCCGTCCGCGACGAGCCGGATTGGAGCCGGATTCCGATCGTGGTCGTCACGGCCAAGGAGCTCACGCCCCCGGAGAGGCGCTTCCTGGAGGGCTCCACCCAGCGCCTGCTCGCCAAGGGCAGCACCAGCCTGGATGCGGTGCTGGACGACGTCGCGGACTTGATCCACGGCTCGGCCCAATCGGACGCGGGCTAGGCCTCGAGCCGCCGTGGTGGCAAGCCGGGCCGCCTAGCAGCGCAGCGCCGCCACCACAGTTTGGCCGACGGCGAGGCCGCCGTCGTTGGGGGGCAGCCGGCGATGCCTGAGGACGCGCAGCCCCGCATCCTGCAGTCGGGCCGTCAGCTCCGCGGCGAGCAGCCGGTTCTGGAAGCACCCACCTGAGAGCGCGATCTCCCGGAGGCCGGTCTCCTGCGCGGCGCCCGCGGCGGCCGCGGCCAGGCGCGCGGCCAGGGCTGTGTGGAAGCCGCGGGCCAGCTGCGCCGGGCCGGCTCCGTCGGCTCGGGCCACGACGAGGTCGCGCACCAGGTCGGCGGCGGGAATCACGCCGGGCGATCCGGCCGCGGTCTCGTCGCCCAGCTGCAGCGTGGCATCCGTCGTCTGCGCCAGGGCTTCCAGCGCCATCGCGGCCGCGCCCTCGTGGCCGGCGCTGTCGCCCCGATCGAGCAGCGAGGCCACGGCGTCGAAGAGCCGCCCGCACGACGAGGTGAGCGGGCTCGCCACGCCGCGCTCCATGGCGCGCGCCAGGGTGGCCAGTCCGTGCGCGCGGCGCGCGTGCCAGGGCAGGCGGGGCGCGTCGTCGTCGGGGAAGGCGCGGCGCAGCCAGGCGAAGGCCATGCGCCAGGGCTCGCGCACGGCGGCGTCGCCGCCGGGCATGGGCAACGCCTCCAGGTGCGCCAGGCGCACGGCATCGCGCAGGGTGACGCGCAGCAACTCGCCGCCCCAGAGCGTGTCGTCGTCTCCCCAACCCGCGCCGTCCAGGACCAGCGCCAGGGCAGGCCCGCTGCGGCCGTGCTCCACCAGGCAGGCGGCAGCGTGGGCGTGGTGGTGCTGCACGGCGACCGGGCTGGCGCCCCAGCGTTCCGCCAGGTGCGCGGCGAGCTCGGTTCCCACGTAGCCGGGGTGGCGGTCGTGGGCCACCCGCGCGGGGCGCAGCTCCAGTAGTCGGCACAGCGCCTCGGCGCGCGCCTCCAGGGCATCGGCTGCCTCGACGGATGCCAGGTCGCCCACGTGCTCGCCCAGCAGCACTTCGCCCCGGCCCAGCAGGGCGGGCGCCGCCTTGAGGTCGCCTCCCAGGGCCAGCACCGGTTCAGAGTCGCGGGCGCCCTGCGGAAGCGTCAGCGCCAGCGGCGTGGTCGCGCGTGAGAGGCGCAGCGGGATCGGCGCGCCGGCGTCGCTGCGCAGCACCGGATCGTCGCTGGGTCGCGCCACGGCGCGGTCGTGGCCGACCACCAGGTCGGCGATGCCCGCAATGCCGGCTAGGCGCGCGCGGGCCTCGGTGTCGTCGTGCAGCGTGGGCTCGTCGCTGAGGTTTGCGGATGTGAAGACGAGAACGCGGAACCGCGGCGCGTCGACGCCCGGTCGCGCGCCGGGGCCGTAGAGCAGCAGCCAGTGCAGCGGCGCCACCGGGAGGAGCACCCCCAGGTCGCCGCTCGCCGGAGCCACCTCGCGCGCCACGCCCAGCGCGCGGCATCCGGCGTCGCGCCGCGGCGCCACCACGACGGCGCGCGCCGGGCCGGCGAGCCAATGCTCGTCCTCGGGCCCCAAGTGCGCGAGCTCGCGCGCCGTGGCCAGATCCGGCACGAGCAACGCGAAGGGCTTGGTGGGCCGCCCCTTGCGCTTGCGCAGCCGGTCCACCGCTTCGCGCCGGGTGGCGTCGCAGGCCAGGTGGAAGCCGCCGTAGCCCTTGAGCGCGACGATCCCTCCGGCGGCCAGGCATTCCGCCGCCGCCTCCACGGCGTCGCCGTTGGGAGCGCGGCCGTCGGGGAGATGCGCGGCCAGGCCAGGTCCGCAGGCGGGGCACGCCAGCGTCTGCGCGTGGAAGCGGCGGTCGTCCGCGTCGCCGTACTCGCGCCGGCACGCAGCGCAGGGCGGAAATGCGTCCAGGGTTGTGCGCTCGCGGTCGTAGGGCAGTGCGCGCAGCACCGAGGCGCGCGGACCGCAAGCGCTGCAGTGGGTGAACGGATAGCGATGGCGGCGGTCTTCCGGATCGAAGAGGTCGCTGCGGCAGG
>CAMYOO010000020.1 GCA_947260035.1 uncultured delta proteobacterium | reverse complement strand
GAAGCACCACCCAGGCAGACTTGATTCTCGCCCCCGGATGCGGCCTGCCAGCGGCCGGGGGCCAGCCTCCTGATGACACCCGCGACCCGCTAGGAGACGGCACGGACGGATGTCGCTAGACCTAGTTTCAGCTAGGCAGCGAGTGCGTAGTCAGCGTCGGCAGATATCACTACCAACAGTGCCACCAGTTTTACGAGGTGGGTGACGACCTCGACACGCAGCGCCCGCCTTCGACCACCCGTCGAAGCCGATCGCCCCCAGAAACAGCGAAACGCGGCAACAGCCGCCAGAGCGGTCAAATGGATAGGGAATCGGGCGCTTCGCCCGATTTCACACCCTTCCAATACCGCCCTCCGAAACACCTCCAACTATAGCGAATCGGGGTCCTCCCCGATTCGACAACTCCGCAATACCTAAGCACCTGAAAGCCCCTGACAACCCCCTTCCAGGCACCCGCAACCTCCCTCCAAACCCCCTGGAAACGAGGGCCCCCGAGGACCCGCTCTCCAGCGCGTCTCTTGCGCCCAGCTTCGCCCGAATCCACTACGCTCCGAACCCGTGCGGACCGGCCGCTCGTTCCCCACCCGTAGGAGGACTCGCTGTGAGATGGATCGTGGCCGCGCTGATCGTCGCCGTGTTCGCGTGGGCGGACTTCGCCCCGCAGGCCGCCTGGGCCGACGTGGGAGATCGGATGAAGGGGCAACTGCAAGACGCCAAGGACGACGTGAAGCGGGGGAAGAAGGACGCCAAGAAGGACGTGAAGCGGGACCTGAAGCACTAGCGGCCGCCTCCAGCGCCCCTGGGGCGATCCAGGCACGCCCGGAAGCACGCCCGTGGAGCAAAGCCGCGCACGGTGCGAGATTGCGGCTCGTCTTCGCGGAGGTTTCCGGCTTGATCTCGAACCTGCATCGTCCGTCCCGATCCCGATCTGTCCTGCTGGTCCGCTGATGCCCCAGGCGACCCCCGCTACGCTCCTGACCCTGCCCTTGAGCCCATCTCGGATCGGCGGCGTCGCACCGGATCAAAGGAGATGGAAGCATGGCACGCACCCTGAGCCTCGCCCTCGCATCGCTGATGGCCGTTGGCCTGGTCACGGCCCAGGCAGCCGGGGCCGAGCCGAAGGCATGGGACCAGGCCGCCGTCACGGCGCTTGCGAAGGAGCTGGCCGCTGCGGCCGGGGACGTCCGCCAGTCCGTGCGGCAGTCGCCGCAGGGGACGTCTGCGGGGCGCGCCAGCCGCAACCGCCACCAGGCCCTCGACGACCTGCGCGTGATCGAGAACTCGATCAACCATCTCGCCCGGCGCCTGGAGGCCGGCGAGGGGCGCGAGGAGACACGGCCGACGTACCAGCGCATCGTGACGCTCCGCAACGACATCGCCATGCGAGCGCGTCGTGCGCTCATCTTGGAGCCGACCCTGACGAAGCTGGAGACGGCACGCGGGCTTCTCGAACAGCTGTCGCCGTACTACGAGGACGCCCCCGAAGCGGGCTGACCGGGAGCCGCGGGAGGGAGCGGCCCAGGCGGCCACCCAGACCCCCCCCGAAGGACCCGGTGGAGCAAACCAGCGGTCGATGCAAGACTGCATCTCGTCTTCCCGGAGGTTCCCCAACTTGATCTCGAACCCGCATCGCCCGTCCCGCTCCCACAGTGCTGTGCTGGCCCGGCTCGTCGTCCCCACGCTCGTGGCCGCTCTCGGAGTCTGTGGCTGCCAGCAGACCAAGGACCTGTACAAGGGCAACTCGCGCATCGAAGTCCGACACGACGCGCACTCGCAAGCGAAGTCCAAGGTGCAGGTGCTGGACGTCCACCTCGAGCCGGGGCCCGACGGCGGGGACCCCGCGTCGATCTTCCAGCTCACCCTTCGCAACACCAAAGACAAGCGCCTCTGGGTCCGCCTGCTGACCACGTCGCCCCGGCTCAGCCAGAGCTGCGAGAACGCCTACGGGCTGGACGAATACGGCACAGCCCGGGTCGAATGCCCCCAGAAGCTGGCGACGGATGGGGCCTTCACCCTCGAGCTCACGGTCTACAAGGACATCGGGCAGACCCACGTGGTCGAGCGCGCACGCTTGAACGCCTCGTTCGGACCCGACGGAGTGGCCGTGGTCGAGTGGGAGTAGGGGAGCGCCGGGTCTCCCGGAGCGTCCCCCTTCAAGAACCGGCAACGTCCATCCGAACCACCGGGGATGGAAGCCCCGGACTACCAGCGCCCCTACCAGCCCGTGGAGCCCCCGGGCGGGGGAGGGCGCCGCCTGGCCGGTGCCCTGGTCGGGGCGCTGTTCCTGGTGCTGGCCTTCAACCTGGTGGAGGGCATCCAGTGGCCGGTCGAATCGGCTCCCGAGCACGTGCCCGAGGCCGCGCTGCCGCCGCCCGAGCAGCCGTGGTCGCCCGCCCCGGGCCCCTCCGTGGCCCCTGAGTCCCAGGTCCGGCCCCAGGCCAACCTGATGGGAACGCCGCCCCAGGTGATCCGGCTGTCGCTCGCCGACGATTTCGCCCTGGTGGACTGGAAGCTCCCGGCCAGCAGCACGACCCAGAACGTGCCCCTGACCAACTCGCCCGCGGCTACCACGAAGCGACCACCGGAGGGTCGTGTTCTGCGTTTCGGGGAGCTGAAGCTCGGGCCCGGCGGCGGTCGTCGCTACGCCTTCGTCATCGACCTGGGCACCCGCGGCGGCCTGCTCTACCTGGATCGCAATCACAACGGCGACTTCACCGATGACGGCGAGCCGCTACCCAACCAGGGCAAGGGCGGGTTTGCCACCGCGATCGAGATTCCGCTGCGCGAGCTGTACCCGGGCCAGCGCGGCGAAGGCGACTTCGTCGTCTGGCTGTACGTGAACCGGCAGGGGCTGGAACACAGCCGCGCCGGCGCCTACAGCCGCACCCAGGCCCAGGGCCGCGTCTTCCTCAACGGAATTCCCCACGCCGCCTGGATCGTGGACCAGGGCGCCAACGATGCCGATCTCACGAACGACGGCATCTACGTCGACCTGGACCGCAACGGCCAAGTCGATCCCGAGACCGAACGGATCGGCCCCGACCAGGGGGTCTGGATCGCCGGGACGCCGACGCGCTTCGAGGTAGGGCCCTAGGCGCTGCGCCTCGGCGGGTTGCCGGGCGGGAGCACACCGCCCTCGCGCGCCTCGCCGCTCTCCAAGCGTCGCTCCAGCTCCGTGCGCATCCCGCAGCGTGTCCGGCTCGAAGTGCAGGCGGAATCGACCTCCTGCCGGCGGGCCGCAATCCGGTAGGCTTGACCGCTCGTTACACCTTGGAGAAGTCATGGAGCCCGCCACCCCTCCGCTCGACGTCGGAGCCGTTGCCGTAGGCCTGTTCGGCGGCCTTGCGCTTTTTCTCTACGGCATGGACAAGCTCACGGAGTCGCTCAAGTCCATTGCCGGATCGGGCATGCGCAAGGTCCTGGGCCGGCTGACCGGCAACCGCGTGATCGGCGCACTGACCGGCGCCTTCGTCACCGCCGTGGTGCAGTCCTCTTCGGTGACGACGGTCCTTCTGGTGGGCTTCATCTCCGCAGGACTCATGACCCTGGCCCAGTCCGTGGGCGTGATCCTGGGCGCCAACGTCGGCACGACGGTGACGGCGCAGATCGTCGCGTTCAAGGTCACCCAGTACGGCCTGCCCATGCTGACCGTGGGCTTCGCCATGCTGTTCGCGTCGCGGCGCGAGCTCACCGCCCAGATCGGCGCCATGCTGATGGGGCTGGGGCTGATCTTCTTCGGCATGGACCTGATGAGCGGAGCCACGGGCCCGCTGCGTGAGTACGCGCCCTTCATCGACGCGATGAAGAGCATCGACTCACCGCTGACCGCCATCGGGGTCGCGGCGCTCTTCACCGCCCTGGTGCAGAGCTCGTCGGCCACCACCGGGATCGTGATCGTGCTGGCGTCCCAGGGCTTCATCACCCTGGACGCGGGCATCGCCCTGGCCTTGGGCGCGAACATCGGGACCTGCGTAACGGCGCTGCTGGCGGCCCTGGGCAAGCCCCGGGCGGCCGTGCAGGCTGCCACGGTGCACGTCCTCTTCAACGTGATCGGGGTGGCTATCTGGGTGTGGTTCATCCCGGACCTGGCCGAGTTCGTGCGCCGCATCTCTCCCATGCAGGCGGAGCTCTCGGGCGCGGCCCGACTGGCCGCCGAGACGCCGCGCCAGATCGCCAACGCCCACACCGCGTTCAACGTCGCCAACACACTGCTCTTCCTTCCCTTCACCGGTCTGCTGGCGGCCCTGGTGCGGCTGATCGTGCCGGATCGGCTGGAGGCAAAGGCGCGCGGAGTGCCGCGCTTCCTGGATGACAGCTACCTGACGACGCCGCCCCTGGCCATCGACCGCATGCGTTTCGAGGTGGGCCACCTGGGTGAGCTGGTCCGGGAAGTGCAACGCCAGCTGGAGCGGCCGCCGTTGGATCGAGCGGCACTGGAGACGCGTGTGGCGGACGTGCAGACTCTGCACGATGCGATCGTCGACTACGCGCGACGTGTGCTTCAGAAGAAGGTCACCGCGCGCGATACCGAGGAGCTGGAGCGGGTCCTGGGCGCGGCCAATCACCTCCAGAACATCGGGGACACCATCGCCATCAACATTGGTTCCCTGGTGGCCGAGACCCAGCGCCGTGGGCTGGAGGTGAGCCCCGAGACGCAGCGCATGATGCAGGGGCTCCTGCGGAGTGTGGGTCAAGCGATCGGCGATGCGTCTCGCGCGGTCGCCGATGAAGACCTGGCGCTGGCCCGGGCCGTGATCGAGAGCAAGCACGAGATCATGGATCAGGTGGCCTTGCTCAAGCGGCGCCTGGCCGACCGCCTGGCCGTCGGGGGGGAGGATCGGCTCACGCTCTACCGTCTGGAGTCGCAGCTGGTCGAGACCGTGCAGCGGCTCTATTACTTCGCCAAGCGCATCGCCAAGACCGTGGCGGTGGACGAACCGGAGCCCGAGATGCCGCTCGACGAGGCGGCGTAGCGCGGACATGGGAGGCCTGAGATGATCGCCAAGGAGCCCTTCGGCAGCACGGGGCACACGAGCACGCGAATCCTGTTCGGTGCGGCGGCGCTGGGTGCCATGAGCCAGAAGCGGGCCGACGCCACGCTGGAGCTGATCCTGCAGCACGGGATCAACCACATCGACACGGCCGCCTCCTACGGAGAGTCGGAAGTGCGCCTCGAGGGCTTCCTGCGCGAGCGCCGCGGGGACGTCTTCCTGGCCACGAAGACGGGGGATCGCGACCGCGCCGGCGCTCGCGACAGCCTGCACCGCTCGCTGGAGCGCATGGGCGTGGACTCGGTGGACCTGATCCAGCTGCACAACCTGGTGGACGAGGAGGGGTGGGAGCGCGCACTGGCGCCGGGCGGCGCACTGGAGGCGCTGGTCGAGGCCCGGGAGCAGGGCCTGGTGCGCTTCATCGGCGTGACGGGGCACGGCACCCGGGTCGCGGACATGCACCGGCGCAGCCTCGAGCGTTTCCCGTTCGACTCGGTGCTGCTCCCGTACAACCACACCATGCTCTCCCAGCCGGACTACGCCGCCGACTTCGAGGCGCTCGTCCAGGTGTGCCGGGAGCGCGGCGTGGCGGTCCAGACGATCAAGAGCCTGGCGCGCCGCCGCTGGGCCGAAGACGATCCGGGTCCCCGCTATAGCTGGTACGAGCCGCTGCGCGATCCGCAGGCGATCCGCCGGGCCGTGCACTACGTGCTGGCGCGTCCGGGCCTGTTCCTCAACACCACGAGTGACGCCACCCTGCTCCCGGCGGTTCTCGAAGCCGCCGGGCAGCCCGCCGAATTGCCCGATGCGGAGGGGCTGGACGCAGACGTGGACCGCTTCGCCATGCGTCCGCTCTTCGGCCCGGGGCTTCCGGAGACGGTCTAGACGCGGGGGTGCTAGCCTGCCGCCGCCTCATGGCCGACGCCGTCCACAAGCCCATCTTCCTGGTCTCGCTCCCGCGCAGCGGGTCCTGGGTCTTCTATCGCAAGCTGGCCCGTCACCCGGAGCTGGGTTGGATCTCCAAGGCGACCCGCAAGTGGCCGACCTCGGTGACGCTCAACCAGTTGCTGCGTCCGTTCCGGGGCCCGGACGTCCCCGTGGAAGGCAGCCGCATCTGGCGGCGTTTTGCGCGCGAGCAGGACGACGTCCTGGAGGCGGCGCACCTGACGCCGGCGGCTCGCGACTGGGTGCGCCGCATGGCGGCCACCCAGGTGCGGCTCCAGGGCAAGCAGCGCTTCCTCTCCAAGTACCCGCGCAACGGTCTTCGTGTCGGCTGGCTGGATGCGATCTTCCCCGATGCGCTCTTCGTGCATCTCGTTCGCGATGGGCGCGCCGTGGCGCGATCGATCCTGGATCGCCGCGAGCACCACGACGGTCTCGGAGCCTGGTGGGGCAGCCGGCCGCCCGGCTGGCGCGAGCTGCTCGAGCGGCCGCCGGCCGAGCAAGCGGCGCTTCAGTGGCGGCTGTGCATCGAGCACACGCGGGCCGCGGCCGCGAAGCTGGGGCCCGGCCGCTGCCTGGAGATTCGCTACGAGGATTTCTGCGACGCGCCGGCGGATACGTTGCAGACGGTTGCGAGCTTCTGCGGGCTGAGCTGGCCCGCGGGGCTGCTGGACGAGCTGGTGCGGGACGTGCGCAGCCAGAACTTCAAGTGGCGCGAGCGGCTTTCGAGCCAGGAGATCGCAGCGGTGGAGGGCGTTGCCGGCGAGCTGCTGGCGGAGCTGGGCTACCCGTCCTGAGCTCGCGTCACTCGATGTAGCCCAGGGCGCGCAGCTGCTCGCGGTCTTCCGGGTCCATCTCGATGACTTCGCGATCGGCGTGGGCGATCGCTTCGCCCAGCGCCAGGTTCGCGCGCTTCAGCGCGCGCAGCCGCGCGAGCAGGCTGCGTTCCAGCAACGGATCCCAGCGCAGCGAGGGCAGGGCGAAGCGGGCCGCCGCGGTGCCGTCGCGCAAGTCCATCACGCGAAGCACTTTCGTACCCTGGTACCGGCTGTAGAGGAGCTGCCAGGGACCGGCGAAGACCGATCCGCGCACGCGCTCGGGGCGGCTGCGCTGGTAGGCGATGGCTTCTTCGGACACGACGATGGGCGCGAGCGCGCCGCCCGGCGGAAGCGCCGCGCGCCCCTGGAGAAGCAGGCGGTCGGCATCGACGCCGGCCAGCGCCAGGATCGTGGGCATCACGTCCAGCAGCGAGACGGGCTCGGCGACGCGCAGGCCGTTCGGGATCCGCGCCGGTAGCCAGAAGAGCAGGGGCACGTGGAGCACCGGGACCAGGCCCGGCGGCGAGTGCTCCCAGATCCCGTGCTCGCCCAGGTGCTCTCCGTGATCCGAGAAGAACACGATCAGCGTATCGTCTGCGATCTCGAGCTCATCCAGTCTCTCCAGCAGGCGCCCAAACCACTCGTCGTTGTTGGCGATTTCCCCGTCATAGCGAGCCAGGCGGCCTGCTCGTGTCGGCGTCTCGACCGAGGCGGGGTCGAGGCGCGGGTCGCGGTCCACCGGCGTGCCGCCTTGCACCTCGCGGTACCACGCATCGTGGGGCGCGGGCGGGTCGTAGGGGCCGTGCGGGTCGAGCACGTGGACGTAGGCGTGCCAGTTGCGGTCGCGCTGCTCCGCGATCCAATCGAGCAGCACGCCCTGATAGATCTTGTCGGGCCGGAACTCCATGGTGCGTTGGCTGCGCAGGCGGTCGAAGCCCTGCTGCACGCCGGCGGCCGGGCCCGCGTTGGAGTTCTGCACGAAGGAGGCCGTCTCGAAGCCCTGTTGTTGCAGGACCTCCGCCAGGGTCACGTAGCGAGCGTCGAGCCGGTCGTGGAAGTTCCAGACGCCGGTGGCCGCGGGGAGCAGGGAAGTCAGGTAGCTGGGGACCGATGGTCGCGTCTTGGTTGCCTGAGAGTAGGCGCGCTCGAACACCACGCCCTCGCGGGCCAGCCGGTCCTTGTGAGGTGAGGTTGGGCGGTCGTGGCCCCACGCTCCCAGGTGATCGGCACGCAGCGTGTCCTCCACCACCACCAGCACGTTGAGGCGTTGCTTCGGCTCGCTGGTGATGCGTGGGGTCGCGATCAGTCCGACTGCGCCGGTCTCGCCGCTCAGGTGCAGGTGCAGCACGGCATCGCTTCCGGCGAAGTCGGCCAGGTCGATGCGCAGGTCCAGCCAGGTGTCGGCGTCCAACACACGGCGGCGCGCAAGCTCGCGCCGGGTTCCCGCCTGCTCTGCCTCGACGCGGAACTCCACGGGCTGCGCGGCGTCCAGGATTCCCAGTCCGAGATCCAGGCGCGGTCCATCTTGTGGAACGCCTACGGCGAAGGCCAGGCTGCGCGGCGCCGACGCGTGCAGCGCGGTGCGCAGCTCGCCACCGCGGCTCAGAGACGTCCGGCCCACCGGCGGATCGGCGTAGCGCGCGCGCTGGGTGACTACCCGAACCCAGTCGATGGTTACGCGGTCGCCTTCCACGTTGGAAGGGATCAGCAGGAGCGTGCGGATTCGCTTGCCCTCGCGGATTCGCATGACGTGGCTCGCGTCCATCCGATAGACGTGGAACTCGCCGTCGGGCACCACGTCCACCTCGAAGCGGCTCACCCAGCCGGGCTCCTCGGACCAGGCCTGCAGGCGACGGCGACTCCAGCCCAGCTTGAACGCGCTGCCCTTCGCCAGACGGATGCGGATCGCCACCTCGGCCAGGGGCTCCGGGCCCGCCTCGAAGCCGGCGGCGCTGACCAGTGCAGCCCCTTTCCGGTGCTCGACGTGAAGCAGCCCGTCCTCGAGCCGTTCGCGGTTGCTGCCGGAGGACATGGGGAAGGCGTCCGCGCCGTCGAACTCGAAAGAGAGACGCCGCTCCGGCGCGACGGGCTCCGCTTCGGACGGGGCAGGCGTCACCTGGGCGCTCTCGAGCATGCGCTCCAGGCGCAGGCCGGGTCCGTTGAAGGGGCCGGGGGGCAGCGCCGCGAGCCGGGCCTCGGGAGAGGCTTCGCCGGCGCGGCGCGCCAGCTCCTGCGCGTGCGCGGTGCGCTCGCGCAGCGCGGCCTCGATGGCGCTCAGGCCCAGGGTGCGGCGGTGATGCAGGTGCAGCGCGGCCAGCGCGACCAGGACCAGACACAGGAGCACGGCGCCCGCGCGAAGCATGTGCCGTCTCAACGCGTCTCCTGCTCCAGCGGGATGTAGCGTTGGCGCAGCGCCACGGCGCGCTGGGGATCGACCTCCACCGGCTCCACGAAGCGGGTCGGCGACCAGCCGGCATCGAAGCTCGCGTACCAGGTGCCCAACGCGCGCCGCAGGGTCGCGCGATCCAGTGCGGGGAGGCCCAGGTCGCGTGCCAGGCGTTCGTAGATCAGGATGGCGGCGGCCTGGTTTCCGAACTCGTTCCAGTGACCGTCCTTCTGGAAGCGCCACGCCTCCGGCTCGATCCCGGCCTCCTCGAAGCCGCGCCACAGGTTGATCACCCGGAAGTCCCGGAAGAGCGGCTCGGTCAGTCCTTCCTTGGGGCGCGGCAGCAGCACCACGTAGAAGCGGCCGTCGTCCGCCTCCACCTCGTCGCGCCAGCGCCCCGCGATGGCCAGCAGCAGGTCCACCCAGGCCTCGGAGTGCGCCGAGACCTCGCCGCGTTTGAAGTCGCCGGCGATGGCATCCGACGTGGCGTCGCGGGTGCGTCGGTCCCGGGCATCCCGCATCTCGTCGAGGACGCGCGCCTCCAGGGGATCGTGGGCTTCGCCGGCGCCCTGGATGTGATTGCGCACGTCCAGGGCCAGGTAGGTCAGGTGTAGGCGCGAGAGCCACGGCGCCCACCACGCGGCCGGCGGGGGCGGCTTGCGCACGATGGCGCCGTCCGGGCCGAGCGCGAGCAGGTCGTTCTCGTAGAGCCCCCGCACATCGTTGGCGGCGAACACGTAGAGCACCACGTCCAGGTCCTGGGCGGCGGGTGCGCTCTGGGCGTAGAGCCAGGCCTGATCGGTGGCGTAGCCGTCCACGCCGAAGTTGAGCACGTTGAAGCCCGGCCCCGTGGCGTTGAGCAGGTAGTCGAGCACCTCGGTGAAGGCGTAGGGGGCGGGGACCCGGGGGTTCTCGGTGAAGGAGTCGCCGAATACGCCGATGCGCAGCTCACCCGGCGGCTTCTCCAGCGGCACGTCGCGGTGCTGCCGCAGCGCCAGGTTGTTGTGGATCACCGGATGTCGGGCGCCGCTGTCGGGGTGAGGCCGCGTGTAGGCGCTGGACGGGCGGCGCACGATCAGACGCCCGGCGTCCCGCTCGTGCACGGATCCGGCTGCGTACTCGTAGCGGGGGACGAAGGCGCGCAGGGCCAGCTCCGCCAGGACCAGGCCGGCCAGCAGCGAAAAGCCCAGCAGGGCCAGGTTCTTGATCAGGGTGCTCACGTGTGGGATCCGCTTCTCCAGGCGTTGGCCGGGAGGGTCGCGCACCGGGCGATTTCTACCAGCACCCGCGCTAGAAGCGGTGAACCAGCATCAGGCCGGCGCCGTCGCGGCCGGCGGTCGGAACGACCAGGGGGAGCGGGCCCGGCCCCGGCCGTCGTAGTAGAGCCAGCGTGGCATCACGTAGCCGAAGGCGACGCCGGTGGCCCAGCCCACGATCACGTCGGTCATGTGGTGGTAGTCGCTCACCACGCGGAGCATGCCGCTGGCTAGCGCGGCGCCGGCCGCGCCGCCGCAGACGGCCGCATCCTTCCAGCCGCCGAAGATGCCCCCGCTCAGGTGATGCGCGCAGGCGAGGCCGGCCATGGTTCCGGCCGTGGAGGCGTGCCCGCTGAAGAAGGACGCGTTGAACTCGTCGTCGTCGTCGCAATCTTCGTGGGAGTCCGGGTCGATGCGGCAGTCCGATACGAAGGGGCGTTCGTGGCCGACCGTGACCTTGAGCAGGCGCATGGCGGTCAGGTTCATGAGGAGCGCGTCCACGTTGAGCTTCCACAGCTCCTGCTGCACGTCCCAGTTCCGCACCAACGCCGTGTTCGCCAGGAACACCCACCCCACCAGTCCGCCCAGCAGGATGTCGCTGGCCAGGCCCGCGTCGTCGCGGTCCGAGCGCGAATCGGCGCGCAGGCCGTCGCGGGCGTCCTCGTCGAACAGGATCTGCGAGCTCCAGTGCGGATTGCTGGGCGGGTCGGCGCCCAGTTGAAGGCCCGCGAAGGTGGCGGCCAGGGCGCCGCTGGTCCACCAGGAGCCCAGGAAGCCATCGGGCCGCTGCGGCGGGTCCTGGATCTGGATGGGCAGCCGGTCGAACCAGCGCTCCTCCATGCGGTCCCAGAAGCCGCCTGTCTGGGCGTGGGCCGCTGGCGGCAGCGCCAGGGCGAGGACCGATACCAGGATGTGGACTGCGACGCGCATCGACGGGACTCTCATGAGAGTGCTAGCGCGCCGGTGTGCGAACGGCCTGCCTGTCCTGGAACCGCGACTCCATCAGATCGTCGAGCTTGCGGATGAAATTCGAGAGTTCCTGGTCGCCTCCGCGTCCCTCGCCGATCACCACCACCAGGTACGCATCCCCGTCCGGGTGCACGACGACGGCGCTGTCGGCGTGGGTAGTGCGCCAGGTGCCGGACTTCCGGAAGACCTCCCGGTTGCGCCCCGAGAGCCCCCGCACGAACTTGTGGTTCACGCCGGGGGTGCCGAAGATTTCCTCGAGCAGCGGGAGGTGCCTTGAATCGATGAGCGTCCCGGTGGAGGCGCCGTAGTAGAAGCGGGCGGCCGCCATGGCCGAGGCGCCGTGGGAGATGTGGTTGATCGGGTCGCGCTTCCAGGCGGGGGCCTTGGAGTAGGCTTTGCCGACCCAGAGGCCGCCCCCGTAGTTCGGGTCGTAGAGCTTGCCGTGGGCCGGATCCTGCAGGATCTCCGCGACGCGCTCGATCCCCACCTTGTTCAGCAGCGCGGTGGCGTCCCGGTTGGATGAGACCCGGACGGTCCGGATGAGCTGGGTCCGGGTCTCCTCGTCCAGCTCCAGGCGCCCGGCGTCCACCTCGACGAAGACCGCCAGGATGATCGCGATCTTGGGCAGGCTCGCCGCGTAGAACATCCGCTCCGGGTTGTACCAGGCCACCAGAGGCTTCTTCGGGTCGGTCACGTCGGCCACTACGACACTGGCCTCCCGGCCGTGAATGGCTGCGCGCCAGTTGGCGTTGGCGGAGATCAGCTGGTCCACGGCCGCCTGCAGGTCCTCGTCGTGGCAGTCCCGCAACTCCGGGAAGCCACCGGCGCCGGCCCGGCAGGCCGCGGTCGTAAGCATCAGCAACAACAGCACAAGCTGGCGCGTGGATCGCATGGCGCGGAGTATACTCACGGGCGCGTGAAGCGTGTGGCCGTCGCAATCCTGGTCTTGGTGCTGCTGGTGGGCCTGGGCCACGTCTCGGGCAACCAGCCCGACCGGGACGCCCTGGAGGCCGCCCGCCAGGAGCTGCGCCTGCCGCTGGAGCGGCGTTTCGTGGGCGTGGGCGACGTGGAGCTTCACGTGGTGCTGGCCGGTCCGGCGGACGGGCCCCCGGTGGTGCTGCTGCACGGATTCCCGGAGTTCTGGTACGCGTGGCGGGGGCCCCTGGCCGTGCTGGCCCGCGCCGGCTTCCGCCGGAGTTCTGGTACGCGTGGCGGGGGCCCCTGGCCGTGCTGGCCCGCGCCGGCTTCCGGGTGATCGTGCCGGACCAGCGCGGCTACAACCGCAGCGAGAAGCCCGGCGAGCAGTCCGCCTACCGCTTGGACCGGCTGGCTGCCGATGTGGCCGGGCTGATCGAGGCGTTGGGCTACGAGGACGCGTTCCTGGCCGGTCATGACTGGGGCGGTGGCGTCGCCTGGCAGACCGCCCTGCAGCATCCGGAGCGTGTGCGTCGCCTCGCGGTCCTGGACACGCCGCATCCCCGGGCGGGCGAGGGGTACCAGAGCCAGAACGACAGCATCAGCTGGTACCGGTCGTTCATCCTGCTGCCCTGGATCCCCCAGTGGGCGGCCCGGGTCGGCAACTGGAAGCTCCTCAGCAACAGCCTGCGGGCCACCTCCCTGCCGGACACGTTCCCCGACCGGGTGATGGATCAGTTCCGCACGGCATGGGATCGCGAGGGAGCCATGTCCAGCATGGCGGACTGGTATCGCGCGAACACCGAACCGCTTCCGCTTCCCGGCGAGGGTCGGATCTCCCTCCCGACCCTGGTGCTGCTGGCCCCCGGCGATGTCTACATCCCGTCCGATCTCACGCGCCGCAGCCTGCGCTTCCTCGACGCGGGCCGCCTGCAGGAGCTGGAGCGCGGCACCCACTGGGCGATCCAGGAGGAGCCGGACCTGATCGGCGGCCTGCTGGTGGAGTTCTTCTCGACAACCGACGAAACGGAGACCCCGTGAAGCGCACGATCCCCCTGTTGGTGGCCTTGCTGACCCTCGCCTGCGGAGGAGACGAACGCGGACCTGGAACCGTGGAGGGTCCCGCGCGTCCTGCAGAGGCCGTCGCCGCTGGCCAGCGCGCCCAGGATGCGGCCCGCGAGACCCTGGCTCTTCAAGCGGGAGGGGAGCGTGCGGCGGCGCCCAAGCAGGTCCTGTTCGGCGACCTGCACGTGCACACCACCTACTCTATCGACGCGTTCTTCATGTCGCTGCCCATCGTGGCGGGGGAGGGGGCGCATCCGCCGGCGGACGCGTGCGACTACGCCCGCTACTGCTCGTCGCTCGACTTCTTCGCACTGACGGACCACTCCCTGGCGCTGACCCCCGAGCATTGGGCCTGGGAGAAGGAGAGCCTGCGCCAGTGCCAGGCCCGTGCCGGCAGCGATGCGGATCCGGACATGGCGGTCTTCGCGGGCTTCGAGTGGACCCAGGTGGGCGACACGCCCGAGAACCACTGGGGCCACAAGAACGTGATCTTCCCGGGGCTCGAGGACGCGGAGCTTCCGGTGCGGCCCATCAACTCGCTGGCCGACGACGTGGTCCAGGCGTTCCAGGACGGCGAGGTGAGCGTGGGCGCGGTTCGCGCGCTGCAGGTGCTGGATCCCCTGGGCTGGCGGGAGTACGCCGACTTCCACTGGTACCTGGAGACGCTGCTGGGCACGCCGCCGTGCCCGAAGGGCGTGGACACCCGCGCGCTGCCCGCCGACTGCTCCGAGAACGCGCCGGACCCGGCAGCCCTCTTCGACAAGCTGGCGCAGTGGGACCTGGGCGCCCTGGTCATCCCCCACGGCACCACCTGGGGCATCTACTCGCCGCCCCAGACCCGGCTGGACAAGCAGCTAACCAACGCCCAGGACGATCCCGAAGTGCAGACGATCATCGAGATCATGTCCGGCCACGGGAACTCGGAGGAGTACCGGCCGTGGCGCGCCACTCTGACCGGTGCCGACGGCGAGGCGATCTGCCCGGAGCCCTCGCCCGGCTTCCTGCCCTGCTGCTGGCGCGCCGGCGAGATCATGCGCGAGCGCTGCGGCGACCGCTCTTCGCAGGAGTGCGAGGAGCTGGTCGTGCTGGCCCGCCAGTACGCGGCCGAGTCCGGGGTGGCGCCGCGCATGGTGTTCCCCGACTCGTCGCCGGAAGACTGGCTGGACTGCGACCAGTGTCGCGACTGCTTCAAGCCGTCCTTGAACTACCGGCCCGGCGGCTCGGCCCAGTACGCCCTGGCCCTGTCCAATTTCGACGAGACCGACGAAGACGGCGACCCGCGGCGCTTCCGTTGGAGCTTCATCGCCTCCAGCGACAACCACTCGGCGCGGCCGGGAACGGGCTACAAGCAGTACGAGCGCCGCAAGATGACCGAGAGCACGGGCGCCCGCTCGGCCTTCTACGAGTGGCTGCTGCGGCGCAGCCGTATGAGAAGCTTCGCGCCCGACGCGGAACCCGACCGGCCCTACAAGCGTCAGGAGCAGGCGGTGCGGCTGGTGAACCTGCTGGGCGCAGACACGGAGCGCGTGGGCAGCTTCCTGTACCCGGGAGGCCTGGCTGCCGTGCACTCCGAAGGGCGCAGCCGTGAGGCGGTGTGGGACGCGCTCGACCGGGGCGAGATCTACGGCACCAGCGGCCCGCGCATCCTGCTCTGGTTCGACGTGGTGAACGATCCGGCGGAGACCGTGCCCATGGGCAGCCAGGTGCGGATGGCGGAAGCGCCGCGCTTCGAGGTCCGGGCCGTGGGCTCCTTCGTCCAGCAGGACGGCTGTCCCGAGCCCAGCACCCGTGCGCTCTCGCCCGAGCGCCTGGAGTACCTGTGTCGGGGCCAGTGCTACCACCCCTCGGACCAGAGGCATCCCATCGTGGCCATCGAGGTGGTGCGTATCCGGCCCCAGGCCGAGCCGGGGGAGCCGGTGGAGGCATTGATCGAGGACCCGTGGCGCCGCTTCGTCTGCGAGCCGGACCCGGCGGGCTGCGTGGTGCTCTTCGAGGACCCCGAGTTCGTGACCTCGGCGCGCGACGCGCTCTACTACGTGCGCGCGGTCCAGGAGGAGACGCCGGCCGTCAACGGCGCCAACCTGCGCACGCGCTTCGACGAGAAGGGCAACGCGGTGGCGGTGACGCCCTGCTACGGCGACTCGCGCACGCCTCTGGACGAGGACTGCCTGGCGCCGATCCAGGAGCGCGCCTGGTCCTCGCCCATCTTCGTGGACCAGGCCCGGGTGGCGATGAGCGTGGTGGACGCGCCGTAGGCCCCGCCTGGTCCGCCTAGTCCGCCTAGTCCGCCGGCAGGGAGAAGCGGTTGATGTAGGCGGCCAGCCGCGTGCGCACGCGGTCGGCGTCCAGGCCGAACTCCTCCAGCGAGTACTCGTGGCGGCCGTGCTTGCCCTGGGGATGTGCAGCCACGTGTGCTCGGAGCGCCTGCTCCACGTCGTCGGGCATCGGCAGCGCGAAGTGGTCGTAGATCTGCTTGGCTGCGGCGAAGGGGTCGGCCAGGAGCTCGCGGTAGTCGACATCGAAGAAGCGTGCCGGGTCGCCGGCCTCTCGCGCCGCCAGCCCTCGCTCCAGCGAGCGCGCGTAGTACTCCAGCACCAGGGGGCCGAGCCGCTTCGGGTCGTGGTTCTCGCGCGCGGCCATCAGCGCGTCGGTCAGGCTGCAGGCGGAAGCGATGGCCTGCAGCGGATTGCGGTGGGTGAAGATCAGGCAGGCGTCGGGGAAGAGCTCGATCAGCACGTCCACGGCCCAGAGGTGCGCGGGCGACTTGAGCAGCCAGCGCTCCCCGGGTCGCTGCCAGTCCAGCAGCTTGAGCAGGTCCTGGTAGTACGCGTAGGGGGCGTGCAGGTCCTGCGCCTGGAACCACGCGGCGTAGGGCTCCATCATCACCTCGATCCCCATCTGCACGTCGCAGAACGCGTGCGCCTGCAGCAGCACGCATTCCTCGGGCGTATCGGCCGAGGCGAAGTGCATCTTGGTGAAGTCCGGATTCTTCTCGCGCATGCGGTCGTACTGCTGCTTGATCGCCAGGTAGCGCGGGTCGGGCTCGCCTTCGGGCAGGTCCTCCAGGGGGTCGGGGAAGACGCCTTCCCACAGCAGCAGCGGTCGCGCGGCCGGGTCCGCGCCCAGCAGGTTGAAGAGCGCCGACGTTCCGGTGCGTGGCAGTCCGGTCAGGTAGACAGGGCTGCGGATCTCGCGCTCGCGGATCTCCGGATGGCGCGTGAAGGCCGCCTCCACGCGCAGCCGGGTGGAGAGCAACTGCACCAGGCGCCGCCAGTTGCGCTTGCGGCCCTTCTCGTTGAAATCGGCAGTCTTCTCATAGGTTTCCAGGAGAACCTTCAAGCCCTCCCGGAAGTCGGGATCGCCGAAATCCGAGAGCCCGGTGGCCTGCTCGGCCGCTCCCAGGAGCGCGTCCACGCGGAACGGGAACTCCTCAGCCACGCAGGCTCTCCAGCTTGACCACCCGGGTGCGGGGCTGCGGGTGCTCGCTGGCGCGGATCCAGCGCCAGCACATGCCGCCCTGACGGTGACCGCAGGTGTTGAGCCAGTTGGGGTGGCCCGGGTCCTCATGGGCCACCACCACCTGCACCGAGCCGTCGTCGCCGTAGACGGCGGTGTGCTTGTTCAGGTGGATCTTGAAGCTGCGGTAGTCCAGCGATTCGAGCCAGTGATTGGTGAGCTGGAAGTTCCAGTAGTCGCACTCCGGCGGCGCGGCTTCGATGACCAGCGCCTCGTCGGGCTCGAGCTTCCAGTAGCTGTGGTAGTAGGCGATGTTGGGGTCACCGCCGGCGGCGAAGGCCGTGTCCGGGTCGAAGCGTGGCAGCTCGTTGGTGTGCTTCTGGAAGTCCTTGGCCCAGCCGTGAAAGAGTCCCGAGCATCCGCGCACGAACGCGACCACGCCCATCAGCATGCGGTCCAAACGCTCCGGATCCACGGGCCGCGCTTGCCCGGGCGCGTCGATCCGCTCGATCGTCACTTCGGCCAGCTTCTCGTTGGCGTGGTCCAGGCGGGTCTGGCGGATCTGGATCATGCGCGTCTCGGGCTTCATGGGCAGCCAGTTGCCCGGGTGCTCGCGGCTGCTGGCGATGATCTCGAAGCTGCCGTCGGGCGCGATCTCCATGTCCTTGGCTTCCAGGTAGCCCGTGGTGTCCAGGCTGCCGGTGCTGCCGTAGTTTCCGGCCTGGGAGCCGAAGCCCAGGTAGTGCACCGACCCGCGGTTGCCGCGGATGCGGTAGTCCCAGCTCCCCTTGATCTGTGTGTTCAGGTAGACGTTGTCCGGGTTGTCGAGGCCCATCTTGATGGTCTCGCTGGCGGTGCGCCGGAACTCGGGCACCGCCGGATCCGAGAACTCGACGAAGGTCTCCAGCGCGCCTCGCGTCAGCCGCGTCAGGTAGCGCCAGCCCTCGGCGCGATCGAGCGGATCATCGGGCGCACCCTCGGAAAGGATCACGGCGCCGGCCGCCTTGAGCCCGTCGCAGAACTCCTCCCAGGTGGTCCCGTCCAGGACGCGTCGAATCGCCTCGTTGTGTGTCTCTTCGCTCATGGTTCTACGCGAGGGCCTTTCGGATGTAGTGACGAGCCAGCTCGAAGCGATCGTTGCCCCAGAACATCTCGTCTTTCACGAAGACGGTGGGCACGCCGAAGACGCCGCGCTCGACCGCCTCGCGGGTGTCTGCGTCCAGCCGCGCGGCCACGGCATCGCTTCGTGCCTGCTCCAGGGTGGGGCCCGGCTCGAGTCCCGCTCCGGCCAGCAGCTGGGATACGACCTCGGGATCCGATACGTCGCGGGCCTCCGCCCAGCGCGCCCGGTACGCCGGATAGTGGAACTCGCGCAGGCGGCCGGCGTCCTTGGCGACAAGGGCGGCTTGTAGCAGCAGCCGCGTGTCGGCGCGGGCCTCGCGGGCGCGCGGCGAAAACTCGGCGCCGCACAGCTCGGCCCAGTGCAGCAGATCGGCGCGGTAGTTCTTCTTCTTGCGCTCGCCCAGGGCCGGCGCGGTGCCCGTCGAGGGCTCCTTCAGATCGGCCAGGCGCACGGGGCGGAAGTCCAGATCGACGCCCAGGTCGCGGAAGTAGGCCTCGACCCGGCAGCTTCCCAGGTAGGCCCAGGGGCAGGCATAGTCGTAGTAGAAGGGGATCTGGATGGGGGCCGCCTCCCTGTGCGGGCGGGCGATTGTATCCCCTGGCGCTGTTCCCCGCGAAGCAGACCCGCTTCGTCGCTGTCGAGCGAGCCGCGACCCGAGGGTGCTGGGCGCCGCCTAGAGCGCCTTGTGGCAGCGGAAGTCGAGGGTGTTGCCGTCGGCGCTTCGTTGCATCTGCGTCCGCACCGGGCTGCCTGCCGCGCGCGAGGCCAGGTACTCGACGAATCCCTGGGTGCGTAGCGCGTAGCTGCGCGGCATCGGGGACGCGCCCTGGAAACGGATCCGGAAGCCCGTCTCGTCCATTCCGAGCCACTCCCAGCCGCCGAAGTTCCAGAGCAGCGAAGCCACGGAGAGCAGCAGCTTGCCTACCCGCTCCTCCCAACGCTCCGCCGTGCGCTCGTCGAGCTGTCGGTAGAGGCCCATCTCCACCAGGCGATGTGCGCTCTGACGTCCGGCCTCGACGTAGTCCCCGTCCGCGTCCCGCCCCTTGGCGGCGGCGATGGCCTCGAGGATGCGGCCGTAGCTGGCCATGGAGTACCAGGCGCTGACCAGGAGGTCGTCATCCAGAAGCTCCAGGTCGTCGGGCTTGAGGTCGCGTTCCAGTGTGGCGCGGGACACGCTGCCTTGCTGCTCCAGCTCGCGCAGCTCGCTGACGGCAGCCTGGACCAGTGTTCCTTTGACGCTGGGCTCGGGCATGGGCGCTCCTCGCGGCCCGCACGGGACCGACCTTGTGCCTATCGTCACGGCGAGGTGTCGTCTGCGCGACATTCCGCCGCGCCCAGGCCTGGGCTGGGCAGCGGCGGCAAGCGTGTGCGCCCCGTCTCGATTACGGTTCCGGACGGCGGCCGCCGGCCGCGGAGTTGCGCATGAAGCACGCACTGCTGAGCGAGATCCGGAGCCGGCGGCCCTGGTGCAAAGACCCGATCCACTCGTGTCCGGCGAGCTTCGTTTGCGAGAAGGGCCGCGCGTTCCTATGAGCGCTGCGATCGAGCCCTTCGAAATCCGGATTCCGGATGAGGACTTGCACGACCTGCGGCGGAGGCTGCAGCACGCCCGCTGGCCGGCGCCCCTGGACGACTCCGACTGGGCCTACGGCATCGAGCAGGGGGCGCTGCGTGAGCTGGCCGATGCCTGGCTCGAGTCCTACGACTGGCGCGTCCACGAGAAGGCGCTGAACCGCTTCGATCACTTTCGCACCTCGATCGATGGTCAGCCCATCCACTTCCTGCACGCGCGCTCGCCCAGGGCGGACGCGTTTCCGCTGATCCTCAGCCACGGCTGGCCGGGGTCGATCGTGGAGTTCCTCGAGATCCTGGGTCCCCTGACGGACCCCGCTGCGCATGGCGGCGATGCGGCGGACGCCTTCCACGTGGTGTGCCCGTCGTTGCCCGGCTACGGCTGGTCTTCGCCGCTGCTGTCACGCGGTTGGAACCCGCTCCGGATCGGCCGGGCCTTTGCCGAGCTGATGGCCCGCCTGGGCTACGCGCGCTACGGGGCGCAGGGGGGAGACTGGGGCTCGTTCGTCAGCCAGTTCATCGCGCGCCAGGATCCAGAGCACTGCGCGGGCATCCATCTCAACTTCCTCTTTGCAACGCCGCCCGACGCGCAGGCGCTGCAGGACATGAACGAAGCCGAGGCCGCGAGCTGGGCCGACTTCCAGCGCTATGTGAACGAGGAATCGGGCTACGCGCAGATCCAGTCGACGAAGCCCGAGACCCTGGGCTATGCGCTGGTCGATTCGCCGCTGGGGCTCCTGGCCTGGATCGCGGAGAAATTCCGGACCTGGACCGACTGCGAAGGGCGCATCGAGAACGCCGTGTCGCGCGACGCGCTGCTCACCAACGTGATGGTCTACTGGCTGACCGGAACCGGCGGCTCCTCGGGGCGTCTCTACCGCGAGACGCGGCGTTCCGAGGCCTTCGGCCCGCAGCCCTTCCTGGAGACGCCGGTGGGGCACGCGGCTTTCCCCGCGGAGGTGGTCCGCTGTCCGCGCCGCTGGGCGGAGCGCTCCTACAACATCGTTCACTGGACCGACATGCCGCGGGGCGGCCATTTCGCGGCCCTGGAGCAGCCGGAGCTGCTGGTGGAGGACGTGCGGAGCTTCTTCCGCCGCTTCCGCGGTGCCTGAGCCCGAGATCCCGGGTCCACCGGAATCGGCTCTTGGCAACTTCCCGAACGGTGTATGCTAGTCGCCGTAACGGCGCGGAACGACGGGGGAACTGCATGATTCGTGGGATGCTTCTGGTCGCGTTGGCGAGCCTCATGGCGGCGCCGGCCGCGATGGCCCTCGACACCCTGGACGAGATCCATGACTGCATGGACGCCAACCTGCCCGATCCGTCGAGTGTGCAGATCATCGTGATGAAGGCGCGCGATCGCATCGGCTCGGTCACCCAGACGCGCGCCAAGATCTACTGGAAGAAGGGGGATGACGAGCTCTCCCAGGTGCTGGTCCGGCTCTCCGACCCGCCCGAGATGCGCGGCGCCGCGATCCTGATGCTGGAGAAGAAAGGCACCAGCAACGACATCCTGATGTACCTGCCCGAGCTCAAGCGCGTGAAGCGCGTCACCGGTCACATGATGTCGGGCTCGATGTTCGGAACCGACTTCAGCTACGAAGAATTCGAGAACCTCCAGGGTCTGGGCAACGAGGACTTCGAAGAGACCCTGGCGGCGCCGGCCGAAGTGGACGGCCGCCCCGTCTACGTGCTCGAAGCGCGCGCCCGCGAGGGGCTCGAAGAGAAGCCCAACTACGAGCGGATGGTCACCTACGTGGACCAGGCGACCTGCTCGCCGCTCAAGGTCGAGTTCTTCGAGCGCGGTGACCGCATCCGCAAGCGCCTGAAGGCGGACTCGTCCAGCATCGAGAGGATCGGTGAGCGCAACGTGGCGCGGCGGCTCCAGATCGAGGACTTGCGGGACGAGACGCGCACCGAGCTGGAGATCGAGGAGATCGACTTCGACGCCAAGGTGAGCCGCTCTCTCTTCTCCACCCGTTCGCTCGAGCGCATGGGCGGGAAGTCTTTCTAGCGACGCTGCGGCCGGAGGTCCCTTGGAACGCTTCGCCGGCTTCGTAACCCGGCATGCGCTGGCAGTCCTGGCGGCTCTGCTGGGGCTGACGATCGTGGCCGTGGCGCAGATCGTAGACCTGCGCAGCGGATCGCTGCTGCTCGGCTTCGACCCCTCGGTGAGCGCGCTCTTTCCCAAGGAGAGCCCCGGGCGGGAGTACTACGAGTACGTCCGCCGGCTCTTCGGCAGTGACGAGACGCTGGTCCTGGCCGTCGTCGACGACGACGGCATCTTCACCTACGACAACCTCTCGGCCGTCAAGCGGATGTCCGAGCGGATCGAGGAGCTGGACGGAGTCCACCACGTCACCGGCCTGGCCAACGCCATCAACATGCGCGCCGTGGGCGGCGATCTGGAGGTGGCGCCCTTCATCACCAACGTGCCTCGGGACCCGGCGGAGCTGGAGCGGATCCGGCGCGAGGCGTTCGACAACCCCATCTACGCCGGGAACCTCGTGAACTCACGGGGGACGGCGACGGCCCTCTTCATCTACCTGGAAGAGATGACCGACGCGGAGTTCCTGGAGCTCGATCTGGATCGGCGGATCGAAGCCATCGCCGAGGAAGAGCGGGGTGGCGCGCGCACGATGCTCGCCGGTGGGGCGGTGCTGAAGGCCGAAAACGTCCGGATCGGCACAAGGGACATTGTCCGCACCACGCCGCTCGTGGCCCTGGCCATGGGCCTGATCGCCTTCTTGGCATTCCGCAGCGTCCTCGGGATCCTGGTTCCGCTGACCACCATCGGACTGGCCACGGCCTGGACCGTCGGCCTGATCGCGGCCACCGGGCGCCCGCTGACCATCATCACCCTGACGGTACCGGCGATCGTGCAGACCGTGGGCTTCGCCTACGCGATCCACGTGGTATCCGCCTACCACGAGCTGATTCGCGAGCGCAGTTCCGGAGGGGGGCCGCCCCGAGGCGACGCCGGCCGGCTGGCCCTGGCCGAGGTGGCGCTTCCAATCTTGCTGACGGGATTGACCACCGCAGTGGGCTTCCTGTCGCTGACCCTCTCGCCCCTGGAGGCGGTGCGCGAGTTCGGCCTCTTCTGCGTCTTTGCCGTCGTGTTCTCGGTCGTCTCCGCACTCGCCTTTCCGGCGGCCATCTACGCGCTGCTTCCGGAGCCCCAGACGTCGCCGGTGGAGGAGGGCCGCGACCGCTTTGGCGAGGCGATGGCGCGGCTCGCCGCGTTCGATCTGCGCAATCGTCATGCCATCATCGCGGTGGCAGCGGTCCTGGCCGGGGTCGCACTGTTCGGCGTGTCCCGGATCCGGGTCGGACTGGACCAGATTGGCGTCTTTCCCGAGGATCACCCGGTTCGGGTGAACTTCCACGCCATCAACGAAGAGCTCGAGGGCTCGAGCCTGTTCTACGTGGTGCTCGAGACCGACTACCGCGACGCATTCAAGGAGCCCGTGAACCTGGCCGAGGTCGAGAAGCTCCAGGCCTGGCTCGGCAGCCAGCCCGAGATCGGCGGCACGACGTCGCTGGTGGACTACGTCAGCCTGATCAATCGCGGCTTTCACGAGAACGATCCGGCCTACTTGAAGATCCCCGAGTCCAAACGCCTGATCAGCCAGCTGCTCTTCTTCGGCGGCAACGAGGAGCTGGAGAAGGTGGTGGACTCCCGATACCAGACCACCAGCATCGTCGTCCGGTCCCAGGTGGTCGATTCGTCCGACGTGGCCGCGCTGGTCGCGCGCATCGAAGCGCACGTCCTCGAGCTCCCCGAGCACTTGAGCGCGCGCATCACCGGAAACCAGATCCTGGTGAGCGAGTCCACCGACGCGCTGTCCCGGGGACAGGCGGTGAGCCTGTCCATGGCGTTCCTCCTGATCTACGTGATCCTCGCGATCCTGTTCACGTCGTTCCGGGTGGGGGCGCTGGCGCTGATTCCCAACGCATTCCCGGTGGTGATCTTCTTCGGAACGCTGGGCCTCACGGGCATCACCCTCAACCCGTCCACCAGCCTGGTGGCGTGCATCGTGCTGGGCATTGCGGTGGACGACACCATTCACTTCCTCGCCCGCTTCAACGCCTCGGCCAAGCGGCTGGCGGACGAGCGGAAGGGCGCCATCGAAGCGCTGCGCCACGTGGGTCGCCCTGTCACCTTCACCACCACCGCCCTGTGCTTGGGCTTCCTCGTGCTCTGCACCAGCGAAGCGCAGACCCAGGTCCAGTTCGGCGCTCTGACCTGCTTCACCCTGCTGGTGGCCTGGCTGGTCGACGTGACCCTCACTCCCGCGCTGTCGTCGCAGCTGCGCATCGTCAGCCTCTGGGACATCGTGTCCATGGACCTGGGGCGCGATCCGGCGAGCTCGATCCCGCTGTTCAGCGGGCTGCGCAACTCCCAGGCGCGCATCGTGGCGCTGATGACCAGCATCCGGCACTACACCAAGGGCCAGAACATCATGGAGACCGGCGAGTCCGGCGACGACATGTATGTGGTCCTCGATGGAGAGCTCGCGGTCTCCCTCCGCACCGATGAGGGGCTCCAGGAGGTGGCGCGGCTGGAGCGCGGCGACGCGGTAGGAGAGGTGGCGCTCTTCTCGGGCACGCGCTCCGCGGACGTGCAGGCGCGGACCGACGTGCGGCTGCTGCGCTTTACCAAGGACGACCTGATGCGCCTGCGGCGGCGCTATCCGCGCATCGGTGCCCAGGTGCTCGAGAACCTGAGCGAGATCCTGGCCGAACGCGTGATGGAGGCCAACAAGGCCCGCGCCGAAGCCTAGGAACCTGGGTCGGGCCCCTAGCCGGAGTGGATCGGGAGCCGGACCGAGACGCGGGTTCCCTGGCCCGATGCCGACTCGATGCTGAACTCCCCGCCGTGGTTGCGGACGATCTGGTAGGAGATGAAGAGGCCCATGCCGGTGCCTTCTCCGACCGGCTTCGTCGTGAAGAAGGGATCGAAGACCTTCTCGCGGTCCGCTTCCGGGATTCCGCAGCCGTCGTCGCACACTCGCACCACGACCGCGTTCGACTCTCCAAAGGTTTCGATCGTGATCGTGCCCTGTTCACCCAGCGCCTGGGCCGCGTTGAGCAGCAAGTTGAGGAACACCTGCTTGAGCTCCTGAGGTGCGCCGTCGGCGGCTGGGATGCTGCCGAAGCGCCGGACCACGCGGACGTCTCGATGCAGGTGCGGCGAGGCCACGCGCAGCACGTTCTCCAGCAGCTCGGCCAGTTCCACCGGCTCGCGTTCCCCTGTGCCGGCGTGGGAGAAGGCGTTGACGTCGCGGACGATCGCGCAGGCTCGCTCGACGCCCTCCAGGGATTCTTCCAGGAGCTCGTCGGCCTCGCACAGCAAGTGCTCTCGCTCGGCGGGCGGCGGCTCCTTCTCCATGCGCTGCCAGTGCTCGCGAAGCAGGGTCAGGTTGGTGCGAACGAACGCCATGGGGTTGTTGATCTCGTGAGCGATGCCGGCGGCCAGCTGGCCCACGGACGCCAGACGCCCGGATGTGACGAGCTGGCTGCGCAGGTCCGCGACCTCGCGCAGGTCTCGGATGACGACGACGCAGCCCAGATCCAGACCTCGGCGGTCCGCCAGCGGACGCGTGTCCACCGTGACGGGAATGCGCGTGCCGTCGGCGACGCGAAGGTGCGTCTCCATGGTGGATGGTTCGGGCCCGAGCTCGGGTAGCGGCCCTTCCAGCAGGGTGTCCAGGCTCTGGCCTTCCAGCAGGGCGACCGGGCGGCCCGTGAGCCGCGTCAGGCCTTCGCTGGCCGAGCCGATCTCGCCGGCGTGAAACACGACGGCGACGCCGTCGGGATGGGCATCGACGATCTGGCGCGCGAATCCGCCGCGCCCGAGGGGGGACGTGCCGTGGAGGTGGGCGGTCCACGCCACCAGGGCTCCGAACGTGGCCAGCGCCAGGTTGCCCACGCGCACGCTGGGCTGGCCCAGCAGCGGCAGCAGCACATTGAAGACGGGAATCGCGATGATCGGGAACGCCACGCCCGCGGCCAGCCACTTGAGACGAGCCTGATCCGATGCCGAGGGCGAGCGCTGCAAGAGGCTCACGGCGTAGGTGCCGACCGGGATCACATGGGCGAGTGTCGCCAGCTTCACCACCAGCACGCCCGGCCCCGGAAAGACGACCCAGCCGGCCGGCTCGCGGGCCACCTTCTCGAACATCCAGCCGGGCTGGAGCCAGGCTGCGGCGAGGAAGACGGCGGAAAGTGCGTAGGAGAAGGGCACGAAGGGCCGTGCCCAGGCGCCGGCGGGCGCACGCATGACCGAGACCAGGTGCAGCGTCAGGGGCCCGATGAAGACCCAGCCCGGCGCCGAGAGTGCGGCCGCCCGGGTCGCCCACACCGCGTCGGGCGCCAGCAGCCGCACTACATCGCCCACGGCCCACCAGGCGACGCCGGCCAGCAGCAGGCCCGCGAGTTGGTTGGCTCGAATGCCGGGCCCCTGGACCAGGATTGCCGCAGCGGAGGCCGCGCCGATCACGATCGTGAGCAGGGCGATGAGGATGGGCAGGTTCACGAGGGCCTCCTCGGCGTACATCGGCCGTCCCGAAGGTCACGTTGAGGGGGTCGCAGAGCCGTCCTCGCCTATGTTTGGGGCCGGAGGAGCCCCCATGTCCGACCCCGTCCTGCTCGTCGAGAAGCGCGACCAGATCGCCACCCTGACCCTGAATCGCCCCCGGTCCATGAATGCCCTCTCCCAGGGCCTGCGATCGGCGCTGACACGCGCCTTCCGGGAGATCGCCGAGGACGAGGAGGTCGGCGCCGTGGTCCTGACCGGAGCCGGGGAGCGGGCCTTCTGCGCCGGGCTCGACCTCAAGGAGCTGTCCGGCGAGACACCGCTGGAGGAGGACGCCGGGGACGCCGGCTACGAGCTGATCCGCGCCATGGAGGAGCTGGATCGGCCCATCGTGGGCGGGATCAACGGAGTGGCCATCACCGGAGGCTTCGAGCTGGCGCTGGCCTGCGACGTGCTCATCGGCTCCAGCCACGCGCGCTTCGCCGATACCCATGCGCGTGTCGGCATCATGCCCGGCTGGGGGCTCTCCCAGAAGCTCTCGCGCCTGGTGGGGATTCAGCGCGCCAAGGCGCTCTCGCTGACCGGCAACTTCCTGAGCGCCGAGGAGGCATGCGCCTGGGGGCTGCTCACCCGCGTCGTGAAGCCGGACGCGCTGCTTTCCGCCTGCACCGAGCTGGCCCAGGACATGCTGTCCTGCGTCCCCGAGGTCATGCGGGCCTACAAGCGCGTCATCGACGAGGGGTTCGCCGCCACCTATGCAGAGGGGCGCAGCATCGAGCGGCGCGCGGCGGCGGCGCGCGGCATCTCCGCGAAGGACGTAGGCGCCCGCCGCAGCCTCGTGCAGGAACGCGGTCGCACGCAGTCCCGCTAGCCTTCGACCGGATCCTCGTGCGCCGGGCATTGCGCCGGCCGCGCTGCTCTCAGCGGGAGGGCGTGCGCTCCGGGCCCATGGCGGAACCTCCCAGGCTTTCGGGTTAGCATGAGCTTCGGCGGATCCAGGGGAGAAGGCGGATGGGCGTACTCGACGGCAAGGTGGCGATCGTGACCGGGGCAGGTCGAGGGATCGGTCGGGAGATCGCACTCGACTTTGCACGTAACGGCGCCAGCGTGCTGGTGAACGACCTGGGGAGTGAGGCCGACGGCACCGGCGCCTCGGGGGTGGCCGAGGAGGTCGCCCAGGAGATCCGCAGCGCGGGCGGCGAAGCGGCGTCCAACGGCGACTCGGTCGCCACGGTCGAGGGGGGACAGCGGATCCTCCGGTCGGCGCTCGACGCCTTCGGGGTTGCGGACATCCTGGTCAACAACGCGGGGATTCTTCGAGACCGGACGCTCTTCAACATGGAGGAGGGGGACTGGGACGCGGTGATCGAGGTGCACCTCAAGGGCCACTATTGCTGCACGCGGCCGTTCGCGCGCTACATCCGCGAGACGGATCGGCGCGAGTGCCGCATCCTCAACTTCTCGTCGGTGTCCGGCCTGTTCGGGAACTTCGGGCAGTCGAACTACGGCGCCGCCAAGGCCGGCATCGCCGGCTTCAGCCGCGTGCTGGCCCTGGAGCTGGGCAAGTACGCCTGCACGGTCAACACCATCTCCCCCGGTGCGGCCACACGACTCACGATCCCGCTGCGTGAGGGTCGCGGAGACGCCGTGGACCCCGGGGACCCCCTGCTGGGTCCGCAGCAGATCGCGCCCGTGTGCACCTGGCTGGCCTCGCCGGCCGCCCAGCAGGTCAACGCCCAGGTCATCAACGTAATGCGCGGTACCGTGGGAATCATGCAGCAGCCGGCGGTAATCCGATCCTTCCAGGCCGACCACCTGTGGACCCAGGACGACCTGGGCCGGGTGATGCCCGCGTTGCTGGAGGCCAAGCAGGCCCACGACGAGCGTGCGCGGCGTGAGGGCGAGCCGGAAAGCCTGGAGCGCTGAGGAGAGCACGCATGGGCAGCATCGCGACGCGCTACTGGCTGGCCCAGCTGCCGGGCTGGATCCTGGCGGCCCTGATCCTGGGCGCGGCCTGGCGTTTCATGGGGCTGCCGGGCTGGGCCGCCCTGGCCGGCGTGGCGCTCCTCGTGGTGAAGGACGTCGCCCTGTATCCACTCTCGCGACGTGCACTGGAATCTCCGCCCCACACCGGGAGCGGCGCGCTGGTGGGCGCGCAGGGCGTCGCCCAGGACGGCCTCTCCGAGGGCGGGGAGGGGCGGGTGCAGATCGGCGCCGAGGTCTGGCGCGCGGAGCTCTGCGACGGGGTAGGGCCGCTGAGCGCGGGGACGCGCATTCGCGTCGAGGCGGTTCGAGGACTGGTGGTCCACGTGCGCGCCGAAGACGACGCGTAGGGCCCCGGACTAGACCTCTTCGAGGGCCAGCAGCTCGTCCACGCTCTGGCGGCGACGGATCAGGCGGAAGCTGTCCCCCTCGAGGAGCGCTTCCGGCGCCAGGGGCCGGGTGTTGTAGTTGCTGGCCATGGACGCCGCGTAGGCGCCGGCGTCGTGCAGGACCACCAGGTCGCCCACGCGGGCTTCGGGGAGGGAGCGCGGCGTCACCAGGCCTCCCTCTTCCTGGGTGAAGACGTCGCCGGACTCGCACAGGGGGCCGCCCACGGCGGTCGGGTGCAGCGGGCCGCGCAGCGGGCGGCCGTCGCGAATCACCGAGATGGCGTGGTAGCTGCCGTACATGGCCGGTCGCACCAGATCGTTGAAGCCCGCATCGACGATCCAGAAGCGATTCTTGCCCTGCTCCTTGACCGCATGGATGCGCGCCAGCAAAACGCCGGCCTCGGCCACCAGGTAGCGGCCGGGTTCGATCTCGAGCTGCACCGGGTGCCCCAGGTGATCACGGATGCGCGCGCGCGCCTGGTCCCAGAGCCGGTACAGCTCCGCGACGTCGATGGCCTCGTCGCCGTCCCGGTAGGGGACGGGGATGCCGCCGCCGCCGGAGATGGCCTGCAGGTCCCGGCCCGCGGCCTGCACCTGGGTCACCATGGCGTCGCACACCTGCTTCAGGTGCTCGAAGTCGGTGCCGGAACCGATGTGCATGTGCAGCCCCACCAGCTCCAGCGCGTGGGCATCGATGCGGTCGAATGCATCGCTCAGGCCCTCGTACCAGATGCCGTGCTTGCTGCTGTCGCCGCCGGTATTGGTCTTGCGGCTGTGGCCGTGGCCGAAGCCCGGGTTGATGCGCAGCCAGACCGGATGGCCCCGCTGCCCCGCGCCCACGAGGTCCAGCATGTCCGCCGAGCCGGCGTTGATGGGAATCCCCAGCTCGATCACCCGCTCCAGGGTCGGTTCGTCGATGAGGTCCGCGGTGTAGACGATCTCCGCCGGCTCGCCTCCCGGGCGGAACCCGGCGCGCAGGGCGCGCTCGATCTCGCCCAGCGAGACCGCGTCGACCCGCGCTCCTTCCTCGCGCAGCAGCCGCAGCAGGTGGACGTTGGACGACGCCTTCTGCGCGTAGCGCACGACGTCGAACGCTCCCAGCGAACGGATGCGCTGTCGGATCGTGTCGGCGTGGTACGCGTAGCAGGGGGTTCCCACCTGCTCGGCGACGTCGGCGAGGAGGGCGGGATCGAGCGGATCCATGGCGCGAGCGACCGTAGCACAAGGACCGGGGACCCTAATCCGGGTCGGGCGGGAGCTGCGCCTTGAGGCTCTCGGCCAGGCGATGGAGTCGCGCGCGTCGCTCGGCCTGGGGTTCCTTGGGTTCCAGGGAAGCCACCACGTTGGCCAGGCGCGGTGCCGTAGCCGCGGTGCCGAGCTTCTCTCCCGAGCCCGCGTCTTCGAAGAACGCCACGATCGCGTCGCGCAGGGCGGCGTCGTCGATCTCGCTGTAGGCGCGCCAGGGAATCGCCAGCAGTTTGGCGGCGCGGAAGTTGTCTGCCAGGTAGTTGGAGCCGCCCGGGTCGGAGGCGGCGCGGTAGTTCAGCTCGAAGTAGCCGATGGCCACGGCGTTCAGAGCGTCGTAGTTGCGCCGGTCCACGGGGCGGCGCTCCAGGTCGCGTCGCAGCGGGCGCAGGTCGGGCTCCTCGGTGTGGGCGGGGTCGAGGATCACGTCGAAGTACGCGGGGTAGCGGGGACGCAGGCTGGCGAAGACCGGGTCGTCGCCCTGCCGGTCCCAGTGGGCGCCGCTGTGGGCGAGCCGGTAGCGCTCGGGATCGGGCGGGCTCGTGGCGCAGGCCAGCATCGCCAGCGTCAGCCCCAGGTGACCGAGCGCGAGGGCAGCCCGCCTCATGCTTCGCCCCTCCTGCCGGTGGGTACGCCCCCGCCTCTCGCGCCGGTTACCGGATCGGCGCTCCAGGCGCGCAGCAACGCGGTCAGGCGCTCGGGCGTGTTGCAGGCGGGATCCTGGAGCACCTGCTCCAGCAGGTGCTCCAAAGCGCGCCCCACGTGGGGGCCGGGCCCGGTTCCCAGCAGCTCCATGACCGACTGGCCGTCGAGCGCCAGCTGTCCGCGGTTGAGGGAGAGGCTTCCCTCGGCGCGCAGGCGCGCGGTGGTCTGCTCCAGCTCGTCGAGGCGCGCCCGCGCCGCTTCGACCTCGGGCGTCTGGGGCCGCACCGCCAGCTCGCTGCGGCGCAGGGCCACCAGCCAGGCCAGGTCCTGCTCGCCGATCCGGTTCAGCCAGCGTCGCAGCGCCGCCGGGCGCTCGCGGGGAAGGGTCTCGTCCAGCGGGTGGCGGGCCAGCAGCCGGGTCGCGTGTTGGGCGAGCGCGCGCGGGAAGCGCAGCCGCAGCAGGACGGACTCGGCCGGCGCTCCGCGCAGCCAGCCGGCCAGACGCACCTCCCGATTCACGGGCAGCCGGGCCACCACATCTGCAGCGTCGTCGCCGACGCCGGGTGCGAGCTGCGCTTCGAGTCCCGTCCTGCGCAGCAGGCGCAGGGCGTCGGCCACGTGGGGTGCCAGGAGCAGGGCGTCGAGCTCGCGGCCCAGGCGTTCCCGGGCGACGCCCCCGAGCGAGGTCTCCGCCATGGCTCGCTCCAGCTCGGGATCCAGGGCGAAGCCGAGCTGGGAGCAGAGACGCGCAGCGCGCAGCGCGCGCAGGGGGTCCTCGGCCAGCCTCTCGCGGGCGCTGCCCACGGCGCGCAAGCGGCGTGCGGCCAGATCCGTGCGGCCGCCGAACGGATCCACCGGCTCGCTTGCACGGCCGTCCCAGGCCATGGCGTTCACCGTCAGGTCCCGGTGGGCCAGGTCGTCCTCCAGGAGCGGGCCGCCGCGGTAGGTCGTCACGTCCACGGGACCGCGCTCGCTGGGGACCATGACGGTCCCATGGGCCATGCCGATGGGGATCGCCCGGGGAAACAGGGCCAGGATGCGCTCGAGCGGCGCTGTGGTGGCGACGTCGAAGTCGCGGACCGCCTCGCCGCGCAGCAGGTCCCGAACGCAGCCGCCGACCAGGAAGGCGTCGAATCCCGCATTGCGGAGCGCGTCCAGAAGGGCAGCCACTGAGGGAGGAAGGCCGGGGAGCAAGACCGCACCCGGAGGAGCGGGCGCCGGAGCTTCAGGCATGGCCCGAGTCTAGGCCTCACGGGTACTGGCGGGACAGTCCCTCTGGTTCCGGCCCGTAGGTTCGGGTCGATAGAGCAGTGATATGCTGTGTCCTGGCAGCGGGCGGGCAGTCCCGGGAGGCGCAGGCGAGTGAGTTTCGAGGGCAGCGAGATCCGCTTCGACAGCAACGGGGACGAGGTGCTCGGCTACCTGTCCACCCCGGCCTCCGGGCGTGGCCCCGGTGTGCTGGTGCTTCAGGAGTGGTGGGGCCTGGTCGACCACATCCGGGACGTGTGCGACCGCTTCGCGCGCGAGGGCTTCGTGGCGCTGGCCCCCGATCTCTATCGCGGAGACTCCACATCGGACCCGGACGCGGCCGGCCGCCTGATGATGGACCTCGAGATCCCGCGCGCCGCACGCGACCTGGATGCGGCCGTCGGCGCGCTGCTGGGCCAGGACGCCGTCGACGGGGCCCGGGTCGGAGCCATCGGCTTCTGCATGGGTGGGCAGCTCGCCCTGTACGCAGCCACGCGCAACGCCAAGATCGGCGCGGTAGCGGATTTCTACGGCGTCCACCCCAACATCAGTCTGGATCCTTCCGGCCTGGAAGCGCCGGTGCTGGGGATCTTCGCCGAGCTCGACGAGTTCGTGCCCCCTGCGACGGCGAGGAAGCTGCAGCAGGATCTTCTCGACGCGGGCAAGCGAGCGGAGTTCCGGAGCTTCGACGAAGCCGACCACGCCTTCTTCAACGACACGCGACCGGATGTCTACAACGCGTCGGCTGCCGCCGAGGCCTGGAACCTGACCCTCAACTTCTTCCGAGCGGAGCTGCGATGAGCGACCGGGCACTCGTTCCGCGCGCGACCCGGGGCATGCGGGGCTGGCGCTGGCCTCTGCCCGCGCCTCTGGCCACGCTGCGCGATGATGTGGAGGCCCGGCTCGGACGGCTGCACAACCGGCTCAACGAGTACGGCTTCGACCCGTTCGGTCTGGATCCGGAGTACGCGCGCTCGTTGCTGCTCAGCATGGCGGTGATCTACCGCCATTGGCTGCGCTGCGAGGTCTCGGGGATCGAGCGCGTGCCCGAGGGGCGCGTGTTGCTGATCGCCAACCACGCGGGCAACACCTTCGCCTTCGATGGCGCCATGCTGGGCACGTCGCTCTTCCTCGACCACGAGCCGCCGCGGCTGGTGCGCGGCATGGGCGAGTACTACCTGCCGCGCATTCCGTTCTTCAACGTGTTCATGCACCGCCTGGGGTCGGTGGTGGGAACGCCGCGCAACTGCGTGCAGCTGCTGGAGCGCGAAGAGGCGATCATGGTGTTCCCCGAGGGCGAGCGGGGCTTCCTCAAGCCGTATCGCAAGCGCTACCAGCTCCAGCGCTTCGGGCTGGGATTCATGCGCCTGGCCATGGAGACGCAGACGCCCATCGTGCCGGTGGGCATCGTCGGTGCAGAGGAGCAGTCGCCCGGGCTGGCGCGGGTGGAGGCGCTGGGAAAGCTGGTCGGCGCACCGGCGCTGCCCATCACCCTGACGTTCCCGTGGCTGGGCCCGCTGGCCATCGTGCCCCTGCCGGTGAAGTTCCGGCTTCACTTCGGCGAGCCCCTGAGCTTCGAGGGAGACCCGAACGACGAGGACGCGGCCATCGAGGAGCGCGTGGACGTGGTGAAGGACTCGATCCGGAACCTGATCCAGGAAGGCCTCGACGAGCGCGAGGGCTGGTTCCGCTGACTGAACCGTTTCCCCGGCCCGCGCGTAGTACGGCGCGGAAGGAGGCGACCGTGACCGAGCCGCGCAAAGGACTCCAACGTTCGACGGACAACCGCATGATCGCGGGGGTGTGTGGGGGCATCGCCGATTGGCTGGGCTGGAGCCCGACCAGCGTACGCATCCTCTACGTGCTGGTGTCGCTGCTCTCGGCGGCGTTCCCCGGCATCCTGGCCTACGTGATCCTGTGGGTGCTGATGCCTGAGCGTCGGGCCTGACGGGGCTTCAGGCGGCCCGGCGCTGGATCCAGGCTAAGTAGGCATCCGGCGGCAGGAAGGCCAGGTACCAGCACACGCCGGTGGCCAGACCCGCGCCGGCCGTGGCCAGCAGCGCCATTGGGTCGTGCAGGACCAGGGCGCCGCGCCAGGCGAACCAGGAAACGGCGACCAGCATCAGCGTGGCGCCGACTCCCGACATGCCCCACAGCCAGACGCGGTTTGCGACCACCGGGTCGGCCAAGCCGAGCGCTTGCCGGCGGAGCAGCTTCTCGTGGTAGAGCAGGCCCTCGAGGGCCGTCCAGGCGAAGGCGCCGCCCAGGGTCAGGGTGACTCCGATGGTCCAGGGCCGCGCGAGAGGCAGCACCTCTTCCAGCGCGCTGACGCCGTGGGTCGAGATCTGCAGCCCCGCGCACAGGGCCGCGGCGGCGAGGGTTCCGAGCGTCACCACGACTCCGGCCCAGGCCTGGCTCGGCCGGAAGACCCGCCACGTGAACGCATACATCAATCCGACACCCGCGGCGGTGGTCGTCATGCCGATGGCGAAGAACACGTCCCCCAGGCTGGTGCCCAGCAGGGCCGGGAGCCGGGCTACGGCGCTGAAGGGGTCGCGCGTTCGGCGTGACAGCAGGAGCAGCCGGGTGCCCACCAGGATCCCCATGAAGAGGAAGCAACCCATTGCCGCAAGTCCCACGATCTTCATGTCTTACCCCGAGTCGTGTACACCGTTTCGGCCTCCCCGCATGCCGGCTTGACCCATCCGGGCGTCCGTTGACAGCCCTGGCGCGTGCCTGCATCCTCGGCGAGGTTGATTTGCGGATCGAAACTCGAAGGAACCCCCCGACATGTCTGACGAAACGCCCCAAGGGCCGCTCCCGGCGGTCGACTACCTGAAGCTCCCGGCGGAAGGCGACCCGTACCTCGAGGGCCAGAAGTGCAAGGCCTGCTCCGCCATCTACCTGGGCGAGCGGGGCCAGTGCTCGAAGTGCAGCGCCCGCGACCCGTTCGAGCCCGTGCGCCTCTCGAACCGCGGCACGCTCTATGTCTACTCGATCGTGCACCGCTCGTTTCCCGGGATCGAGACGCCCTACATCTCGGCCATCGTGGATCTCGACGGCGGCGGCACGGTGAAGGGCAACCTGATCGGCGTCGACCCGGATCCCGAGAAGATCCGCTTCGGGATGCCCGTCGAGGTGGTCTACAAGGACGCCCTGGGCCGCAAGGACAAAGAGGGCAACGCCTACATCAGTTACTTCTTTCAGCCCGCTGACGCGGCCTAGGGGAGCGCCACATGAGCGACGTCTACATCCTTGGAACCGACATGATCAAGTTCGGGCGCTTCCCCGAGCGCACCGTTCCCCAGATCGCCGCCGAGTCGGCGAACCTGGCCTTGGACGACGCCGGCGTCTCCATCCGGGACATCCAGGCCATGTGGTCGGGCAACTTGTATCAGGCCGGTGCCATGGTCGGGCAGCGCGTCCTTCAGGAGATCGGTCAGACCGGGATCCCGGTGGTCAATTGCGCCAACGCCTGCGCCACCGGCGCCACGGCCTTCCGCGACGCCTGGCTCTCGATCAAGGCCGGAGTCTACGACCTGGTGCTGGCCGTCGGTGTCGAGCAGATGGGCAAGGGGCTGCTGGGCGGTGGCGGTGGCGGCAAGGGCATTCCCAAGGAGGGGCTGCTGGGCTCCGGGCTGATGCCCGCGGTCTTTGCCGAGGCCGGGATGGAGCACAGCCGCAAGTACGGCACGACCTTCGAGCAGTTCGCCAAGGTGTCGGTCAAGAACCACCACCACTCGACGCTCAACCCGAAGGCCATGTACCAGATCGAGACACCCCTCGAGCAGGTCATGAACGCCGAGATGATCGCCTACCCCAACACCAAGCTGATGTGCTCGGTGAACGTCGACGGCTCGGCGGCCGCGGTGTTGGCCTCCGAGAAGAAGGCCAAGGAGCTGGGCATGGGCCGCGCCGTGCGCGTGAAGGCGTCGGTGCTGACCAGCGATCCCTGGCAGGAGCGCGACCTGGTCATGCCCGACGTGAACACCTGCACCCGGCTGGCGGCCAAGGCTGCCTACGACATGGCCGGCGTGGGCCCCGAAGACATCGATCTGGTGGAGCTCCACGACTGCTTCGCCACGGCCGAGATCCTCCACTACGAGAACCTGGGCCTGTGCCCCGACGGTGGGGCCGGGCGCCTGATCGACGAGGGCGAGACCGCCCTGGGGGGCCGCGTGCCGGTCAACGTCTCCGGCGGGCTGCTCTCCAAGGGACATCCGCTCGGCGCTACGGGCATCGCCAACATCTACGAGGTGTCCACGCACCTGCGTGGAGAGGCGGGCAAGCGCCAGGTCGAGGGGGCGCAGCACGGGCTGACCCACGTGATCGGTCTGGGCAGCGCTTGCGCCATCCACGTGCTGGAGAAGGTGGCCTGAGCCCAGCTGCACGAGTGCGGGTGATCCTGACAGCCCTGGTCCTGCTCTCGCTCGCGCCGGTAGCCCCTGCGGCTGGGGAGGGGTGGGTCCTGCTGCAGCCGCAGGAGACGGACTTTTCGGTGCGCCTGCCCGCAACCCCCCGCTATGAGCGGTCATCGAATCGGACGATCGCGGGCCGGGTGGAGGAGCACGAGTACATCGTGGAGACGCCGGACGTGGGCTTCTGGGTCACCTGGACCCGGCTGCCTCGGGTGGCGCTCTGGTTCGCCGCGCGCGATGGGATCTACCGCAACGTGCGCAAAGAGCTGCTGGCCGCAGGGGATCGCCAGGAGACCTCGTTCGAGGAGGTGGAGATTGACGCCCAGAGCGGCCGGGAGGTGGGGTATCGGGATCGGGACCCGGAGGAGGGCCTGGGCGAGGGCCGGCTCCAGGCCTTCCTGCTGGGCCGCACGCTCTACGTCTTCCATGGCCGGGCCAGGAGCGAGGCCGGGCGCCCGGCGCTGGAGCGCTTCTTCGCGTCGATTCGGCTGGCCGCGGGCCGCGGGGCGACTCCTCACCGGCCGGCAAGGTAGACACAAACGCCACGATCTTGTTGCTCTTTTCCCCCTGGGGTCTATGATTCCCCGGGGTTGGGGCTTGAATCTGGCGCAGCAAACGTCAACTTCGGGCCTCTCGCCGGGGGGTGGAGGAGTTCCCACAGGGGAGCATCGGGGTGCCATGAGGGCCGTCCGTTTCGTGACGAAACCGGGCCAATCGGGTGTCGCGAAAATGGCGCAGAAAGTGGGCCAAACCGCGCTCGTATTTGTAGAATGCGGCGCAGGCGGGGGCTTTGGGTTCCCTTCATCCTGAAGGGGCCATGAAGATCCTGCTTCGGGAAAGCGTTGGGGGGTAGTTGAGCGCATGCTTAGCCGACGAAGCTTCTTCCGGAAGATCCTCGAGAACGACGAGGCGCGCGCGTTCCTGATGAACTCGCTCGCCGTGGGTGAAGCCGACAGCGCGGTGGGTCTGGACAAGGCCGCGGCGCATGTGACCGATCCGGTGCTCGCGCGGAAGATCTACCGGCACTTCGCCGAGGAGAACCGCCACGCCCGCATCTTCGGCCGCCACCTGGAGAAGCAGCTCGGCGTCAAGCCGCAGCCGCTTCCCCCCGAGCTGGACTACGAGCAGTTCGTACGGCGCTACGCCATGGGCATCCCCATGGAGCGGCTCGAGGAGCCGGAGCCCTTCACTACCAGCGAGCTGATCCGCTTCCTGGTCGGCTGCAAGGCCGGTGAAGAGCGCGCCTGCGCCGAGATGGAGGGGCTGCTGACGGACCTGGCCGCGGATCCCGCCACGGTCGAGGTCCTGCGCGAGATTCACGAAGACGAGATCCGCCACGTCTCCTTCTCCACGGAAGAGCTCAACACGCTGGCCGAGGCCGGCCACGCCGACGAGGTGCGCAGTGAGCTGCGCCGCGCGCGCCGGGCTGAGGCCAAGGCGCACCGCGCCGTGAGCCGCGCATTCATGGGCAAGCTGATGGGCATCCTGGGCGCTCCCGGGATCATTCGCTTCTTCTCGGGCATCGCCATCGACTTCCAGTTCGTGGCCAAGTGGCTGCGCCCGGGCGAGCTCGACCGTCCCTGGGTCGAGAACCCGATGCCCGTTCCCGATCGGCCGCGCGCCGTACCTTCCGAGGCCACACCGGGCACTCCGTGAGGACCCTGTTTCTCAATCCCCCGTCCTTCGAAGGCTTCGACGGCGGGGCGGGGGCTCGTTACCAGGCTCGACGGGAGATCCGCTCCTTCTGGTACCCCACGTGGCTCGCCCAGGCGGCGGCTCTGGTGCCCGACAGCGTGCTCATCGACGCGCCGCCCCACGACCTCAGCATCGACGATGTGGTCGCGCGGGCGCCCGAGTTCGAGCTTCTGATCCTGCACACGTCCACGCCTTCCCTGGCCCAGGACAGCAAGACCGCCGCCCGCATGAAGGAGGCGAATCCCCGCCTGCGCGTGGGCCTGGTCGGCTCGCACACCATGGTGCTGCCCGACGAGACCATGCACACGGCGCCGGCGGTGGACTTCGTCACCACCGGGGAGTTCGACTACGCCGTCAAGGAAATCGCCGAGGGCCGCCCCTTCGACGAGGTGGAAGGCATCGTCTGGCGCGCGCCCGACGGAACCCTGGTGCGCAACAAGGATCGCGGGCCCATCCACGACCTGGACGCCATCCCCTGGGTGACCGACGTGTACGCCCGGGACCTGGAGGTGGAGCGCTACTTCATCGGCTACCTGCAGCACCCCTACGTATCGCTCTACACCGGCCGCGGTTGTCGCAGCCGCTGCAGCTTCTGCCTGTGGCCCCAGACCATTGCCGGTCATCTCTACCGCACGCGCAGCGCGGAGAACGTGATCGCCGAGATGGCTCACGCCAAGCGGCTCTTTCCGCACGTGAAAGAGTTCTTCTTCGACGACGACACCTTCACCGACGACCGCCCCAGGGCCGAGGAGATCGCGCGCGGCCTGGGCAAGCTGGGGATCACCTGGTCCTGCAACGCCAAGGCCAACGTCCCCTACGAGACGCTCAAGATCCTCAAGGAAAACGGCCTGCGGCTGCTGCTGGTGGGGTTCGAGTCCGGCAACCAGCAGATCCTCAACAACATCCGCAAGGGCATCAAGCTGGAAGGGGCGCTCGAGTTTGCGAAGAACTGCCACAAGCTCGGCATCCTGATCCACGGCACGTTCATCCTCGGTCTGCCGGGCGAGACGCGCGAGACCATCGAGGAGACCATGGCCTTCGCCAAGAAGGCGGATCCCTACAGCCTTCAGGTCTCTCTGGCTGCGCCCTATCCGGGAACCGAGCTCTACCGTCAGGCGATGGAGAACGGCTGGCTTCCCCAGGCCCGCCAAGGGGAGCTGATCCAGGGCGAGGGAATCCAGGAAGCCGTCCTCTCCTACGACGACCTGGACAGCGAGACGATCCACGAGGAGCTGGAGCGCTTCTACCGCGAGTACTATCTCCGACGCGGACCGATCCTGCGCATCGTGCGCGACATGCTGCGGGATCGCGAGGTCATGAAGCGGCGCCTGCGAGAGGGCTGGGAGTTCTTCTCGTTCATGGCGAAGCGAAGACACGAGCGCGCGAACCGATCGGCGTGACACGCCGGCTCGTCGTGACGGGCGACGATTTCGGCGCCAGTCCCAGTGTCAACGAAGCCATCGTTCGCGCCCACACCCACGGCATCCTCACCAGCGCCAGCCTGATGGTGACCGGCGCTGCTTTCGACGAGGCCGTGGCGCTGGCCCGCCGCAACCCCGGTCTCTCGACCGGCCTGCACCTGGTGTTCTGCGATGCCCGCCCGGCCAGCCCGCCCGAGACGATCCCGGATCTCGTGAACGGGGACGGGCGCCTGGCGTCGCGTCCCGGGCCCACCGGGATTGCCCACGCCCTCTTCTGGCGCCGGCGCCGCGACCAGCTGGAGCGCGAGATCCGCGCGCAGTTCCAGCGCTACGCCGACACGGGACTGCCCTTCGATCACGTGGACGGCCACCACCACCTGCACATGCACCCGTTCCTCTTCGATCTGATCGCGCGCTGCATGGACGACCACAAGGTTCCGTGGGTGCGCCTGGTGGAAGAAGATCCGCGCGTAGCGCGGCGAGGGGGCGAGGGTGCCCTGGGCGAGCTCATCGCCTGGGCCTTCTCCTTGCTGGCGCGCCGCAACCGCCGCGTGCTGGCCCACGGGGATGCGCGTGGGCCGGACCGGATTGCGGGCTTGAGGGCCACCGGCCGCATGGATCGCCAGGAGTGGCTGAGGCTGCTGCCGCGGCTCGGCGGGATTACGGTGGAGGTCTATACTCATCCTGATGTCGCCGGCGAGGCGGGCCCCCGGGAGCTGGAGGCCTTGTGCGATCCGGACGTCCGAGCGGCGCTAGAGGCTTCCGGGTACCGTCTGGCGGGCACTCGGGATCTGGGCCACCGGGAAGTGAGGGAACGATGAATGTCGTCCTGATGGTGCTCGGCGCCTGGCTTCTGGCCTGCCTGGCCTACCGGGCACTCTCGCTGCGGGCCGTGGATCGGCGTCTGGGTGCCCCGGAGCTGGGAGCCGAGCCCGTGCCGCCCAGCGGCGAGGTAGCGGCCCTGCGGCCCCTCAAGGGCAGCGGGCCCTGGATGGAGCCCTGCCTGGAGAGCCTGTGGCAGGCCGCCGCACCTACGAGGACGCGTGTGGTGCTGGGCGTGGCCGACGCCGACGATCCGGCCGTCGACGACGTGCGGCAGGCGCTGTCCCGCGCCGGGGAAAAGCCGCCCACCGAGCTTCGCGTGGATCCGGGCCCGGAAGGCCTGAACCGTAAGATGGCCAATCTGATCCAGATGGCCGAGGGCGTCCCCGCCGACATCCTGGCCTTCTCCGACGCCGACGTTCGTGTACCCCCGGACTACATCGAGCGCGCGGTGCGCCCCTTCAAGGACGGCGACGTGGGCCTGGTGACGTTCCCGTACCGGAGCGTTCCGGGGCTGAGCCACGCCAGCCGGGTGGATGCACAGATCACCAACACGTACTTCCTGCCCAGCGTCGCCATGGCGCTGGAGGTGCAGGGGCTGCACTTCGGGCTGGGCGCCAGCCTGGTGGTGCGGCGCGAGGCGCTGGCGAAGGCGGGCGGGCTGGAAGCGCTGCTCGACGTCTGTGGCGACGACTACTGGATGGCGCGCCACGTCGAGGAGGCCGGCTACCGGCTCGAGTTCGTGCCGCTGATGCTGGAGCACATGCTCGACGACGCCGGCTGGCGGGCCTCCATGCGCCGTCACCTGCGCTGGAACAGCGTCGTGTTCGAGCAGCGCCCGGCCGGCTACGTGGGCCAGGTGACCCTGCATGGCGGCGTTGCGGCGCTGGCCTTCGGCGTCACGGCGGCGCTTTCCGGCTTCGGCGCGCCGGCTCTCGCGTTTCCCTTCCTGTGGTGGGCTGCGGAGGCGCGCGGCCTGTGGAAGCGCCGCGCGCTGCTCGGCGTGCGCAAGACCGAGCTGGCGCTGCTGCCCGTCACCGCCGTGTTCGCCTTCGCCACCTGGGTGGGCGGCTTCGTCGGACGTCCGCGGCCTAGCTAGGGCGGCCGAGCCTCTTCGCTCGCCTTCGGCTCACTGCGCGCGCCGCTCAGCCCACGGGATTGGCCACGCACCGAGGGCGGCGCTTGCGGGCCATGGGCGTGGCCTGCGTGCGTTCCGGGTGGGACTGCGAGGAGCTGTGGCCGTGTACCCGGGGCGGCGCTTGCGGGCCATGGGCGTGGCCTGCGTGCGATCCGGGTGGGGCTGCGAGGAGTTGTCGCCTTGCACCGGGCGCGGCGCTTGCGGGCCATGGGC
>CAMYOO010000019.1 GCA_947260035.1 uncultured delta proteobacterium | reverse complement strand
GCCCGCATCAGATTCTCGTCGGTGGTGGCCACGCCCACCGGGCAGGTGTTGGTGTGACAGCGCTGCGCCTGGATGCAGCCCACCGAGATCATCAGCCCCCGTGCGCTGGTCACCGCGTCGGCACCCAGGGCCAGCGCCACAGCGATGCGGTCCGGCGACGAGAGCTTGCCCGCCGCAAAGAGCCGGACGCGATCGCGAATGCCGTATCGGCGCAGCGCATTGTCGGCCTCCACGATCGCGGAGCGGATGGGCAGCCCCATGCTGTCGGCCATCTCCTGGTAGGTGGCCCCGGAGCCGCCCTCCCCTCCGTCGACGGCAATCCAGTCGGGCCCATCGCCGCGGCGCGCCATGGCCGCGGCCAGCTCGTCCACTGAACCGGGCCCGCCGACGACGATCTTGATGCCCACCGGCTTGCCTCCGCGCTCGCGCATACGCGCCACGTGGTCGAGCGCATCGTCGAGGGAACGGAACATGGGAAACCGGTTGGGCGAGTCGATTGCCTGCCCGGCCGGAACACCGCGGATCGCCGCGATCTCCGGCGTGACCTTGGCGCCTTCCACGTGGCCGCCGCGGATCTTGGCGCCCTGGTGGAACTTCAGCTCGAAGCCTCGCACGCTCTCGATGTCCGCCTGGCGCGAGAAGGCGTCCCAGCTCCACTCGCCCGCATCGGTGCGCACGCCGAAGAGCCCCGGGCCGACCTGGAAGACGATGTCGCCGCCGCCCACCAGGTGGTGCTTCGAAATCCCACCCTCGCCGGTGTTCATCCAGGTGCCCGTCGCCATGCCCAGACCGTGTGAGAGCGCCTGGATCGCGTGACGTCCGAGGGCGCCGTAGGACATGGCGCTCATGCCGACCAGTCCGCGAAGCATCCAGGGCTGAGGGAGTCCTTCGCCCAGGGTGATCGCGAACTCGTCGTCCAGGGTCCAGGGCGCCACGTCCGTGTCCACCAGGGCTTCCTTGCGCGAGAAGAGTCCTTCGTCCGCGATCACGTAACGCCGCGTCGGAATGCGGGGCTCGCGGATGGCTCCCATGTCCTCCGTCAAGGTGGGCAGCATGGCGTTTCGCACGTACCAGCCGGGCTTGTCGAAGTCCCGCTTCGAACCGAACGAGATCAACGTCTTGAGGTACTTGCCGGCGAACACGATCGACAGGAAGCCCTCGCGCGTGAAGGGCTTGCCCTCCAGGTCCGCGTTGAAGAGGTACTGGCGCAGCTCGGGCCCGATGTGCTCCAGCAGATAGCGAAGCCGTCCGAGGATCGGGTAGTTGCGCAGTACGGCGTGTTGGGTCTGCCGGCGGTCCACCCAGTACAGCACCGCGAAGGCGAGCGGCGGGCCCAGGAACATGGCCAGCAGCACCACGAACATGGCGATGATCACGAACTGGCTGACAGATTCGAACTCCATTGCGGACCTCCCGCGCGGAGTCTAGGCGCAGACGCCCGTCGATGCGGTCGCGTGTGGAATCGAGGCCGGCGCGAGGGGGCCGCTGCGGCTAGCGGCCGGCGAAGGCCGGCTGCGAAAGCGCCGAGGGCGGCGGGAGCGCCGCCAGGCGCTGCTGGAGGCACGACGGGCAGATGCAGTGACTGACCCCGGCGCCGGAACGGGTCCGGGTCGGGCTCTCAGCCACAGGGGTCGCACACCATCCGCAGATCACGTTCATCAATCACTAAGTGGGCGCGAGACACGGTTACGTGGCGCGGCAGGCGCTGAAAAAAGGCGCCGAAGCCCCCAAGTTACTGAAAAATAAAGGTTTTCAGTGCAAGGTCAAGGCGAGGCGAACTGCGCCAGGGCCTCTGCCACGGCCTCGCGGACGTCCTGGCGGAGATCCAGGCGCTGGGCCTCGCGCAGCACCCTTTCCGCCTCCGCGCCCCGCAGCGCGGCCAGGCCCTGGGCGGAGCGGATGCGCTGGAGCGCCTCGAAGTTGGCCAGGTAGGCGGCGATGTACTGCTCCCGATCCATGCTGACCGACACGTGGGAGTGGCTTCGGGCGAACTCGACCAGCTCGGGATGACGCTCGCGCAGCTCGTGCTCGCGCATCGCCCGCGCAGCGGGGGACGGACCGCGCAGCAGCGTCGCCGCCAGCGTGGGCTCGGCCAACGGGGCGCCGAGCTGGACCAGCGCGTCCAGCTCGCCGTCCACGCACTCCTCGCACTGCAGCCAGGCGGAAATCACGCGCCGCGCCGCAACCTGCTGCTCCGGCGTCGGCGCGCGGCCGTGCGTGTCGGGCGGCGCAGCAGGCTCCTCCGGCGGCGGTTCGCCTCCACAGGCGACGAGCAGCAACACCAGCAACGCGGCGCAGAGCCGACTCACGGTCGGCTCCAGTCCAACGCGAGACCCGGACACTCGAAGTCCGGCTCGGGAGCCGTCGACGGGGGCTTGGGCGGACACTCGCGCTCGGGGCCCTGGCGCGGCCCGTCCTGGTTGAGCATCGAGAGCTTGTTGACGTTGAAGCGGAAGGCTTGCCCCAGGGAGAAATGCTCGCGCGCCTGGGAGTCGCCCACCCACATGATGTTGGCGGACGTCATGTCGGGCACCTGGTTGCTGTGACCCCAGTCTTTCTCGCCGCCGTGCAGCGAGAGCGCGTGCCCCAGCTCGTGGGCCAGGGTGGTGTCGTAGGCGGCGGGGCCGATGAGCACCATGTTGCGATCGTCGCAGCTCTGGCCCGTTACGGTAACCAGGCCGTAGTAGACGTTGAGCTGGTCCTTGACGTAGAGGCCCGCGCTCTCCAGCCCGCCCAGCCCCTGGCACGCAAACGCCACCTTGGCCAGCGTGATGGGATCGGTGGGCAGCTGCTTGCGCTGCTTCTCGACGAAGGCGATGCCCGCCTTGTTCTCGTCGTAGAGCGCGTTGGCCGTGAGCAGGTCCTGGGTGGCCAGGGGGCCCGGGTCCGGCAGGAAGACCGACTTGCCGAGCCACAGATTCACAGGCATGTCCCATGCCGGCCCCAGCGTCGCCACCACCTCGTCCCCGCATGGGTCGGTCCAGGGCGGATCCTCGAGCATGGCCATGGCGTTGTCCCGCGAGAAGACCCCGACGATGGAGCTCGAGCAGGCGCCCTGGGTCTTCACGCTGCCCACCAGCGTAGAATCCACGCCGCGGCGGATGCCGTCGTTCTCACAGGCGTCGGCGCCGTCGCGCCCGTCGAGCAGGACGACCGCGTTGTCGGCGCCCTGATTGTCCTGCAGCTTCACCACGTCGCACGGCTCCGGAACGCCACAGGACTTGAGCTGGTAGCGGAGCAGGAACTCGTTCACGGCGACCGAACCCAGCATCTGCTCGATGGAGACCTCGACCAGATCCAGGTTCTCGTCACGACGGCCTACCCCGGCCGCGTACCCCGGGAAGTCCGGATCCAGCCGCAGCTGCAGGCCGGCCACGGGCGCCCGACCCGCCTCCGGGAGTGTGAGATTGAGGACTCGGGATGATCCGCGCTTCAGCACGACGCCGTCCGGGACGAGCGCCGCCGCGCCTTCCACCTTCAACGCCGCGGGGTCGGCCAGCCCCTCGAAGGACAGGGTGGCCGCCTCCACGCTCTTCCCGGCAATGCGGATGCGCCAGTCCAGCGCATCGGAGGCCGGACAGCCGGGACAGCAGTCGATGAGCTCGCAGCCCACCGGAAGCATGAACGACTTCAGCAGATCCGCCTCCAGGATCTCCGGGCTCCAGCAGATCGACTTGATGTAGGTGCGGGGCGACGCATCGGCGGGCGGCGCGATCAACCCCGTGACGGCCAGGAGAGCCCCGATCCAGCGCGAGCGAACGGCGTGCATGGGCCGATCCTACTAGGCAGCCACCAGGCGCGCCCGCGACAACGAGAAGAGATCGCGGGCCTCTCGCAGCCCGCGGATCGGAGTCTCGGGGTGCGAATCGAAGTCGCCCGCCGGCCCGCCCGCAGCCGCGTGAGTGGCGCCGTCGATCACGATCGGAGCGCCGAAGTCCTTGGTCAGCGACTGGAGGCGCGCCGCCAGGTTGGTGGTATTGCCGATGGCGGACCAGATGTAGCGGTCCACGGAGCGAATGGCGCCGACGTAGGCCGGACCCGTGGCCACGCCGACACCCACGTCCAGGTTGCCCACGCTCGCGTCGCCGCCGAGCCCGACCAGGGCGCCCACCTCGTCCACTATCTGGCGCGCCGCGTCCAGCGCCCGACGCTCCTTCTCCGGCAGATGATCGGGTGCGCCGAAGACCGCCATCATGCCGTCGCCGTTGAACTCCACCACGGTCCCACCGTGGGCGGTCACGGCCCGGGTCACGGCCTCGGTGTAGCGGCTCACGGCGGTGAAAATCTCCTCGGCCTGCCGGCCCTCGGCCAGGCTGGTGTAGCCTCGCAGGTCGGCGAACAAGACGGAAACCTCGCGCTCGCCGGACTCCAGATCGCGACCCTCGACGAGCTGTGCAGCAATGGATGCGGGCACGTACTGGCGCAGCTTCTCCTGCAGGTCGTGCGCCTGGTTGAGCAGCTCTTCGTCGCCGAAACGCGTGAGCGACCCGGAGAGCTGTGCGCCCACCACGCCCAGCAGCGCCAGATCCATCGGCGTGTAGATGTCGCCGGAGCCCTTGCGCCCCAGCACCACGAAGGCCACCAGCTCTCGATTCCGGCTCACCGGCAACAGCACCGCGGCGGCCAGGCTGCCCAGGGACGCCTGGTCCTCGGCGCTGCCGCTCTCCGCCAGCGGCCCGCCCCGCTCCAGATCGACGGCGGAGCTGCGCTGGGCCAGTGCGGACAGGACCGGGCTCTCCAGGTCGAAGTGCGGCGTCACCGCCGCGCCCCGGGCGAACACGGGGGCGAACGCTTCGTCACTGCGGGCGTAGATCACGCAGCAGGCCGGCCGCAGCAGCTCGTCGAGACGCTCGCCCACCAACCCGGTCAGGCTGGTGGCATCCGATGCTGCGCCGAGATCGGCCACCAGGTGGTCGATCCCGCTCTGGAGCGCCTGGCGCTCGGCGAAGAAAGCCCGCTCGAAGAACGGGCGCACGATCGGTTCGAGACGCATGGCACAGAGCGCCAGGATCGCGCCCGCACCCACCTGCACCAACGTGGGGTCGATGCCCGCCCGGGCGGAAGCCTCTTCGGCCAGCCAAGGCACCAACGTCAGAGCGCCCGCACCCAGCACCACCAGCAGCAGGGTGTAGGAAGCCGTTCCGCTGATCAGACGGTCTACGTCGAGGAGATTCGAGCGCGTCACGCCGATGAAGATCGAGATGGGGATCGCGATCAGGCAGACCTGGCTCGCCCACCACAGCGCCGTCAGCTCGGGCCGGAAGGCGGCGGCCAGGTTCCCGGCCACGGCCGGCGCCATGCCCAGGTAGGCGCCCAGCAGCACCCAGCGAACCTGCCGCTGGCCCAACGCGCCGGCGCGGCGGTAGTTGCGCGTCGCCAGCACCAGGATGGCGGCGATGACCAGGCTTCCCACCACCGGATTGGCTCGGGTGCCGAACTCCACGGAGAAGGGAATTCCCGCCCACTTGCTGGTCCAAGTCAGGCCCAGTACGGCGAAGACCCAGGGCCAGAGGGGCGTACGCACGTCGCGGGGCCACGCGCCGTCGGGGAAATGATACGCCGCCCGCACCATGAGCGGCGCCCACACACAGCCGATCACTCCGCGGATGACGAAGTAAGCGTAGCTCTGGGTGGGTGACTGCCCCCAGAAGCTGATGGCTGTGACCGTCCAGAAGAGCGTGGCCAGGGCGAAGGACTGCACCATCCGCGAGCCCGAGGCGCGCAGCAGAATCAGCACCGCCGTGACCACGAAGGCGAGCGCAACCACGAGCTCCTGCAGAGCGTGGTCCGTCTCGCTGACCAGCTGCGCCGTGGCGGCGACACGGCGGCCGTCGCGCTCGACCTCGATGGGGATCGCGGCTCCCGGATCCCGAGCATAGAGCTGCGCATACACCGTCCATGGATTGGCACGGCGCAGGTCCACGTCGGCGATCCGCAGCAGTCGGTCCCCGGGCTGCGCACCACCGCTCGGCGTCGGTACGCCGGGGCGATGCCGCGCAACCACCGGGTAACCGTCCGGGCCCTCACCGGGCTGGACGACGATCGGCGTCTGATAGGGCCCGCCCCGCAACACCTCGCGGGCGCCGAGCCCGAAGCCAACCAGCCAGATCGGGATCAGGACCGCAAAGAGCGCCACCTGGCCGGTGTGCATCTTCCTCATCCCGAACCCTCCCGCTTGCCGCTACCCGCCTTGGGGCAGCGGCAGCTCCAGCGCCGAGCTGCTCTGGGGCGGGTTCTTGGGCGCCATGGTCTTGCAGTCGCAATCCCCAGCCATCAGGCCGAAGCCAAGCAAGACGAGTGCGGACGTCAAAGCGAAACGGGTCTTGTTCATGGAAACACCTCCACAGGAAAGGGTCATCCTACCCCGACGCCTGTGTCGAAGAGAATGGCGCATACACGAGGCGCCGCCTGTGAACTGGTTCACAGGCGTGCAGCGAGGCAGGCGAGCACGCAAGCCCCTGCGTCGGCTCAGGAATCGGCTGTGAGGGCCGCGCCGAAGTGCGGGGCGGATCCGCTACGCGCGCCGCCTGCGGGTCAGACCGAAGAGGCTCAGGCCGAGCAGCAGCAGGCTCGACGGCTCCGGGACCTCCCTGTTCACGAAGTCGAGGCCGGTTATCACCTGACCGGGGCTCAGAGTCACGCGGTGACGACGGTGAGGCCCGTGCTGTCGATCAGCTCGATCTGCCAGCCGGCCAGCCCAGGCTCAGCGGCATCCCGCACCCCGTCGCCGTTCAGGTCCCACCACTTGGTACCGTGAAGCTCGCCGTAGTCCACGGACAACGCCTGAGCGTGCCCTGTGGAGAAACCGATCAACAGCAGCGCGAAAGCTGCCCCGAACAGAGTCGTTCGCAGCACTTCGGCCTCCGTTTGCACCGCCCCGTACAGGGAACTGGTCCCGGAGACACCATAACGTCAGAGATCCGCCTTGATCCCGCGCACCACGTCGGCCCACAGGTCGGGGTCCGGCGAAAACGGGGCGATCAAGCTGACGCGGTCCACGAGCCCCGCACAGCGAGCCCGGATCTTGGCGGCGGCCTCGGCACGCCCCCCCACCACCGCGATGCGCTCCAGCAGGTTGTCGTCGACGCGCCCGGCCATCTCCAGCCAGCGCCCCTCCTTGGAGAGCCGATGCAGCTCGGTCTGGAGGTCACCGAGTCCGATGCAGTCCAGGACCGGCCGGTAGGCCGGCGTGGAGCCGTAGAACGAGATCTGCGCGCGGGCGCCGTTCTTCGCCGCTTCGAGCGACTCCTCGTCGTCGCCCAGCGCCAGGATCAGCTGCGCGCCGATCTCGAAGTCGCCGCGCTCGCGCTCGGCTCGCTGCAGCCCACGCTCCAGCGCGGGCAGCGTCACCTGGCGCAGAAACTCCGGAGTGTGGAACGGGTGCACCAGGAAACCGTCGGCCACCTCGCCCACCACTTCGGTCATGCGCGGCCCCACGCCCGCACAGAAGATGCGCGGCAGCCCGAACGGGTTGGGCCCGGGGTTGAAGACCGGCGTCATCAGCGTGTGGGTGTAGAACTCGCCGCGGAAGTCGAGGCGGGCGTCCTCTTCCCAGCTCGCCCAGATGGCGCGGATCGCCAGCACCAGCTCGCGCATGCGCGCCGCCGGACGCGACCAGGGCATGCTGAAGCGTCTCTCGATGTGCGGACGGATCTGCGTTCCCAGGCCCAGGATGAAGCGGCCCTTCGAGAGCAGCTGCATGTCGTAGGCCAGGTTGGCCAGCAGCATGGGGTTGCGCGCGAACGCCACGGCGATGGCGGGCAGGAGCTCCAGGCGCTCGGTCTGCTGCGCGGCCACCGCAAGCGGCAGGAACGGGTCGTGACGCCCCTCGAAGCTGAAGCCGCCGTCGTAGCCCGCCTGCTCCAGCCGCCGCGCCAGCGGGCCGGCCTCGGCCGGGTCGTCCACCAACAGCGCACCGTCCACTTTCACGCCGGCCCTCCCAGGAAGTCAGGCAGCGTAGCGCGCACCCTTGCACGACTGGCGCTAGCCGAATTCACGAACCAAATCAATAACTTATGCGATCTTGCGCCACCTGGAACCACCCACCCTTCAGCAAGCGAAGGGGAGATCCATGCTTCAGTTCCTGCGCTTCTCGCTGACCGGCCTGATCCTGTTGACCGCGGCCCCCGCACTGGCCGGTCCCGTGTTCATCAGCGAAGCCCACGTCGGCGGCGGCACCAACGGCGCCGACAACGTGGTCAACGATTTCCAGGCCGGCAGCGCGTCGCCCAGCGCCGCGGGCAGCGACTCGGCGAGCGGCGCCCTGATCTCGGGCACGGCCCAGGCGGCTGCGAGCTTCCCGCAGCTCGGCGGCCAGGCCTCGGCCTCGCTCACCAACGCCTCCATCATCGGAGAGGGCGGCACCGAGTATCCCGGTTCGGTCCCGGAGCCCCAGGCGCTCCTGCTTCTGGCGCCGGCCGGGCTGGCGCTGCGCCGAGCGCGGAGACAGCGCTAGCCGGGCCGAGAGCTGGCGCTCGGCGGGTGATACCCTCGACCGCCACATGCGAGACGAGACAGCCAGGACGGGGAAATGGGTTGCCATCGCGGCCGGGGTGCTGCTGTTCGCGGCGGCGGCGACGTGGATGACTCGCGAGACGCCGTCCCCTACGGCCGCCTCGCCGAGCGGCGAGCCCGGCTCCGCCGTGACCCGCCAGGACCTGGTGCGGCTGCGCGCCGATCTGGAGTTCGAGCGCCTGGCGCGCCGCGCGCTGGCCGAAGAGGTAGCCCTGCTGCGCCGCGCGCTGCAGGCAGACGCCGCGCGCGGACCGGCGCGGATCGCCGAGGCGCCGGCGCGCGAGGCGCCCGCCGAGAGCGGAACGACGCCCGCGCTGGCCGAAGCCCAGGCCGATGAGAAGCTGACCTCGACGGGTTTCGACACACCGGCCCTGGTGACGGCGGGCCTGGCGGAGCAGGACGCCGCACGGCTGCGGGAACGCTGGGAGGCGCATCAGCTGGAGAAGCTCGAGCTGAGCAACCTGGCGCTGCGTGAAGGCTGGAAGGGAAAGCGGCTGCGTCAGGAGAATTTCGCCCTGGAGGGCGCATTGCGCGCCGAACTGGGCGACGAGTGGGACGCGTACCTCTACGCGACGGGCAACGAGAACCGGCTGAGGGTGAACGAGATCCTGGCCGACTCGGCCGCCAACGCCGCCGGGTTCGAGAAGGGAGACCTGATCGTCTCCTACGACCGCGAACGGATCTACGACCCGGGTGGCTTGCGCAGGAACTCAGCGGCCTGCTCCAGCGGGAGCTACGTAACCGTCGAGGTGATCCGCGACGGCAACCCAGAGACCCTGCGCGTGCGCTGCGGTCCGCTGGGCACATTGATCGACCACGTCAAGCGCCCACCGCTCACGCCTTAGGTATCAGCGGAGCTCTGGGCAAACCGCGGGCGATCGCCTGCGCGGACTTCGAGGAGTTCCTGCTCGCGTACGAGGAGAAGCGCATGAAGAACCACCGCAAGCGCGACGCCGAGCGGGAACGGAATCTCGAGAACACGCTGCACCAGCTCGCGCGCATCCAGGAGCTGGCGCGCGCGGACGGCGCCGCCCTGCTGGTGGTGCTGATCCCCGACGAGAACCAGATCAACCCGCAGCTCCAGTACCTGCTCTGGGGCGACGAAGTCCCTTCGGACTACGACATGGACATGCCGCAGGCCCTCCTGGCGGAGAAGCTCCGCGAGACCGGCGTCCACGTACTGGATCCGCTGGCCCGCTTCCGTGGCCATCCGGGTTGCCTCTACCTGAACGACACCCACCTCAACGCAGCGGGGCTCGACCTGCTGGCGAGCGCGATCCAGGACGAGATGCGCGGCGCATGGCCGCCGCCCCGGCGGCATGCGCCGGCGGATCCTCGCCGAGTCCGAGGGGGATAGCGCGCTGCTGGGCATCGGGATCGACTTCGGAACCACCAACTCCAGCGTGGCGCTCTACGACGGCGAGCGCGTGCGCTACCTGTGCCTGGAGCCGGTGGAAGACGGCGAGGTGATGCCCACGGCGCTCTACCTCTCCCGCGATCGCCAGGCCGCCGTGGGTCGCGCCGCCATCGACCGCTACACGAGAGACAACACCGGCCGCACCGTCCAGCTCACTGCCGAGGAGGTGGGCGCGATCACCGTCACCGTGGCAGGCACCGACCAGAGCGTCGGGCTCGACGACGGCGGCTCGATCACCCGCAGCTTCGAGGTGCACGCCTGGACCGACCAGGACCTGCCGGGCCGGCTGTTCCGCAGCGTGAAGCGCTGGCTGGGCAGCGCCAGCGTGGAGCGGGTTCGCGTCTTCGATGCGCACTACCGCATCGTCGCCCTGGCCACGCCAGTGCTGGCCGCCATGCGCGAGGCGATCGCCGCGGCGGGCGCCGGCCGGGGCGCGCCCTGCGTGGGTCGGCCCATTCGCTACGAAGGGCGCACGTTGGACGCCAACGAGATCGCCGTGGCGCGCATGACCGAAGCGTGCCGCCACGCGGGCCTGGGCAACGCCCGTCTCTTTCCCGAGCCGATCGCGGCGGCGACGAGCTACCTGGCGGGGAATCCGCTGCGCGAAGGCGAGACCGCCCTCGCCTTCGATTTCGGCGGCGGCACCCTGGACCTCAGCGTGGTCGAGATGCGCGGCGGCGAGCTGGCGCTGCGCGCCAGCCACGGCGTCCCCATCGGCGGCGACGAGATCGACCGACGCATCTACCGCGCCCTGGTCTTCCCCGAGCTGGGCGAAGGCGCGCTCGTGCACCGGCCCGTGGTGGACGAGTGGCGCGAGGAGCCTTTCCCCTTCGACCGCTTCGCGGACCGCCTGCTCAACTGGGCGTTGGCCTACGACCTGAACCGACCGGAGCTGTTGGAGCTTCTGGTGCAGGGCATGCGTGAGGGCGGGGCTGCCGGACGCCGCCTGGAGCGCCTCTACTCCGTGGTGAAGGGCAACCTCTCCTACACGGTCTTCCAGGCCATCGAACGCGCCAAGCTGGCCCTGTCCGAAGCGGACCACAGCGAGATCGTCGTCGAGGAGCTGAACCTGAGGGTGCCCATCTCCGGCGCAGACCTGGACCGCATTGCCGAGCCGCTGCTGTACGAGGCCGCCGAGGCGCTGGACGTGGTATTGGACGGGGCGGGCGTGGAGCCCGACCGCCTGTCCGTGGTGGTGCGCACCGGCGGCTCGTCCCGGCTGCGCGCCGTGATCCGCCTGTTGGAGGCCCGCTTCCCGGGTCGCGTGGTCGAGCACGACCCCTTCACCAGCATCGCCGCCGGCCTGGCCATCGCAAGCTGGAAAGAACAATCCTGACCTAAGGGTCAGAATTATGAGACTCCCTGGGATTCTGCCCACTCGCGCATTCCAAAGAACTCGAATAAACTTAATATTTATAAGTAGATGGGCGCACCCCTTGACGCGAGAACCTTGCTGGCGATACTTCAGACTCATGAGTCAGAGAAAACGGCAGCCGCGATCCGAGCAGACCCGGGCCCTGATCCTGGCCGCCGCCGAGCGGCGCTTCGCCGAGCAGGGTTACGCCGAGGCCCGCCTCGAGGACATCGGCGGCGACATCGGCGTGGGCCGTTCCGCCGTGCTCTATCACTTCTCCGACAAGCAGACGCTCTACCACGCGGTGCTCCAAGACCTCTTCGGCGGCGCCCTCGACGTCCTGCGCCGCTCCCTGGCCGGGGTCGGCGACCTGCCCACGCGCATCGAGAACGCCGTCCGCGCCGCGGTCGCCTACGTGGCCCGGCGCCCCTCCGCTGCGCGCATCGCCATGCGCGAAACCTCCACGCCGGATCCGGCGCTGCGCGACGAAATGCGTCGACGAGCGGCGCCGATCCTGGACCTGCTGGCGCTGCTTTTCGAGGAGGGCGAACGCGCCGGCGTGATGCGCCCGCAGCGTTCCGACCCGCTTCGCTTCGTGAGCGTGGTGGCCGGAGCGACGCTCTTCTATGTGGCCTCGCTGCCCACCCTCGTGGAATCGCTGCCGTACCCCCACCTGGATACCGAACCCGTCGAGGCGCTTCAGCGCGACCTCGTTGACGTCACGCGGCGCCTGCTCGGCATCCGCGGGCCGCGCCCGCTACCCCAGACCTAGGAACAGGAGACTCCATGACCACCGCAGCCAAGACCCCTACCCCGGACACCGAGCTCGAGACCGTCCTGACCTCCTTCGACACCGCCTACACCTGGAACTACCGGGGCGTGAAGGATGGCCTGGGCGACCTCTACGAGAAGGCCAAGCGCGATCAGTGGAACGGGAGCGAGCGGCTCGACTGGTCGATCCACGTCGAGCCCGAGAGCGAGATCCTGCCGCCCGCGCTCAGCCCCATGTCCGGCTACGAGCCCTACGAGAAGCTGCGCAGCAAGGACCTGGAGAGATTCCAGCACGCCATGATCTCGCTGACCCTGTCCCAGTTCCTGCACGGGGAGCAGGGAGCCATGATCGTCGCCTCACAGCTGGTGGCCGCAACGCCGTGGATCGACGCCAAGTACTACGCCAGCACCCAGACCATGGACGAAGCGCGCCATGTGGAAGTCTTCTCGCGCTACTTGAACGAGAAGCTCGAGTGGGAGTGGCCGATCAACCGGGAGTTGAAGGAGCTTCTCGACGTCACGATCCACGACTCGCGCTGGGACTTCAAGTACCTCGGCATGCAGATCGTGATCGAGGGTCTGGCCATGGCCGCTTTCGGCAGCATCTACCAGATCTGCCAGGAGCCGCTGCTCAAGGATCTGCTGCTGAACGTGATGCGCGACGAGTCGCGCCACGTGGCCTTCGGCGTGCACTCCTTGAAGGACTACTACGCCGACATGTCCGAGAGCGAGATGCGGGATCGGGAGGACTTCCTGATCTACGCCTGCCAGCTCTCACGCGACCGCCTGGTGGCCTACGAGATCGCCGATGCCATGGGCTGGGACCGCGACGAGGTGCGCCAGGCCCAGCTGGATTCGCCGGTGGGCAAGATGGTGCGCAGCGCGCTCTTCATGCGCGTGGTGCCCAACCTGAAGCGGCTGGGCCTGCTCACACCGCGGGTGCGGGACGCGTTCGAGAAGCTGGAGATCATCCAGTTCGAGAACATGGATCCCGAGCTCCAGGAGAAGCAGTTCGGCCTCGTCTGAGGCCGGCGCTAGCGCCTCTACGCGCCTTCCTCGGCGAGCCGCGCCGGATCGATGCCGACGCGCCGCGCCAGGTCCGACGTGAAGAGCCCCTCGGGATCGAGCCGCGCCTTGATCTCCAGCAGCTCCCGGTAGCGCGGATACACGCGGTGGAACTGCTCGGGCCGGAGCACCTGGTCCTTGGCCAGGTGGATCTTGCCGCCGCGCTTCACCGTGGCGTCGATCAGGCGATCGATCGCGGCGCGGCTGGCGGCCTCGTGCCGAGGCTTCGGGTGGAACTCGAAGTTCAGGCTGTAGCCATCCTCCGAGAACGAGATCAGGCAGTCGTCGGCCTTGTGCGCGCGCAGAATCGTCGTTACCGGCGGACAAGGCGAGGCCTGGCAGATCTCCAGCAGCTCGACGATCGCGGCGCGGGCATCCGCCCGCGGAAAGGTCAGCTGCACCGTGTACCCGCGCGGGCCACACACAAGATGAGCCGGAGGCACAGTGAAGCTGGCTTCGAACGCGAAACGTAAAAACAGCTCGGAGTTCGAAGAACGCCCGGCCCGGTACGTCACCCGGCTCATGGCGTAGTAGAGCCGGTTGAAGGTGTTCATCATCAGCCGCTGTGCCTGGAGCATCAGGGACAGCACCGGGCCGACCTTCTCGTGGAGAGCCAGCCCGAAGCGGCGATGCTTGTCGAGACGCTCGTAGCCGGCCTCGAGATAGGCCTTGCGCTCCGCATCGGTGTCGTCGCGCTCGAGCCACTTGGCGGCGTGGATCACGGAACGCCCGATGCGGCTGCCGCGGGCGTAGGCGTCGATCCAGACCACGGCCGCGTCGTACGACTTTTCGACTTCCGCCAGGGCCTCCAGCAGCGCGTCCACGTTGCTCGCCGGGATGCGATCGACCCGAACATACGGCGACGGAACCGGCTTCAGCTGGAGGGTCGCCTCGAGGATGACACCCAGCATTCCGATGCCGCCCACGACGGCGTTGAACAGCTCGTGGGAGCGGTCGATGTCGAGGATCTCACCGCCGGCCAGCAGGAGCTTCAGCCCGACGACCTGATGCGCGAAGCTACCGTGGTGCCAGCCCTCCTTGCCGTTGACGTTGGCGCAGATCGCGCCCGCCACGCTGGAATGCGACTCGGTCGGGCTCGCACCCAGGAAGAGCAGACGGTGGTGGACGTGCTGGTAGATGTCGATGAGCCGCGTGCCCGACTGCACCGTGATCTGGGCTGCATCCTCATCGAAGGAGAGGATCCGGTTCATGCCGCTCATGTCCAGGAGCACGTGGCCGTCGTTGAGCGCCAGGTCTCCGTAGGTTCGGCCGGCGCCGCGCACGCATACGGTCATGCCGTTGCGCCGACTATAGGCCAGCGCCTCGCGGCACTGATCCACCGTCGTCGGCCGGGCCACCAGGGACCGGGTGCGGATCGAGCCGACCAGGGAGCTCAGCTCCTCCCAGCGCATGAAGTCCGGGGGCGTCTCGTGCTCGGGCCGCATGGCACGGATGTATGACACACGGGGAGAGAGTTCGCCTCGATCCCGGATCGAGCCCCCGAGGGAGGCCGGGGATGCACATTCGTGCTTCCTGCACGGCGACGGGGTCGAGACGGTGCGCTCCAGCGTCGACTCCCTGTGACGGGCGGCGCCACCGCAACCCCGGTGAGCGCGGCGCTGCTCCGGGCATTCCGGGACAGCTTCAGGTACACCCTGATCGCGCTGACACCGCGCTTCGTAGTCAACGTAGGAACCGCTGCCGTGAGCACTGCCGCCGACATCCCCATCAGATTCTCGAACAGCAGCGTACGGCCGGCGTTGCTCACCCGGGTGGCCCCGTGAGGCATCGGGTCATCCTGTGCGCACTTGCCTTGCTCGCTGGAGCCGCCGGAGCTTCGAGCGCGGAGCCCGCCGCCGACCCCGACGGGGCATCAGCCGCGCAGACGGTGGTGGAGTCCTTTCACGCCGCGCTGCTGGGAAGCATGAAGGAAGCGGACGCGCTCGGCTTCCAGGGCCGCTACGAACGCATGCTCGCAGCCCTGGACGAAGCCTTCGACCTGCCCTTCATGGCGCGCACGACGCTGGGCGCGAACTGGAGGGACCTCGACGAGGGCCAACGAGCCGACTTCCAGGCTTTGTCGCGGAGGCTGTCCGCATCCCGCTACGCGGACAACTTCGACGGCTACGAGAACCAGCACTTCGAAACCCACGGCGAGCGGCCCGCCGCGCGCGGAACGATCGTGGTGGAGACGGAGCTGGTCCAGCCGAAGGACCGCAACGTGCGCTTCGACTACCGCCTGCGCAAGCTGGGGGACCGCTGGCGAATCATCGACATCCTGCTCGACGGGAAGATCAGCGAGCTTGTGCTGTGGCGCGGCCAGTACCGCTCGGTGATCGAACGTGAGGGCTTCGAGCCGCTCGTGGAGATTCTCGAGAAGCGCATCGAAGAGCTCTCACGCGACTGAGCCCGCGCACTCTCATCTCCGCCCGACTCTACTCGCGCACTCCGGCGCGGTTTCGGGCCTCCTCGAGCAGACCGGCCCACTCGTCCGCAGCCACGGGCTTGCTGCACAAGTACCCCTGGTACTCGTCGCAGCCGAGCCCACGCAAGAAAGCCAGCTGCTCGGGCGTCTCCACACCCTCCGCCACCACCTTCAATCCCAGACTGTGCGTCATTCCCACGATGGCCGTGACGATCGCAGCGTCGTCCCCGTCCTCGGGCACTCCCTGGACGAAGGAACGATCGATCTTCAGCTCGTCCAGAGGAAACCGCTTCAGATAGCTCAGGGACGAGTATCCGGTCCCGAAATCGTCGACGGAAAGGGCGAGCCCCATGTCCTTGAAGGCGCGCAGGGTCTCCGATGTCTCCTGCACGTTCTCCATGATCATGCTCTCGGTCAACTCCAGCATGAGCCGACTCCCTTCCAGCCCGCTGTCCCGGAGCGCACTCCGAACCATCTCAGCGATACCTCCCGCATGGAACTGCTTCGCGGAGAGGTTGACGGAGACCCGAAGCGGGAGGCCGGCATCCTGCCAGGCCCTGGCTTGGCAGCACGCGGTCCGGATTGCCCATTCTCCCAGCGACGCAATGAGGCCGGTCTCCTCGGCAATCGGAATGAAGCGGTCCGGCGGGACATTGCCCATCTCCGGATGCTGCCAGCGCATCAGCGCCTCGGCCCCGACGATGCGCCCGGTCCCCATATCCACCTTGGGCTGGTAGTGAAGCGCAATCTCGTCGCGGTCCAGGGCTCTGCGGAGCTGACCTTCCAGTTCCAGCCTCTCTGCCGACCGGACATTCAGGGATGGATTGTAGAATTGGATTCCACTCCCGCCTTCCCGTTCGGCGTGTGAGAGGGCGATGCCTGCGTTCGCCAGCACGGCCTCGGCGTGGTCCCCGTCATCCGGGAAGCACGCGATCCCGATGCTGCACGAGGTAAATACTTCCCGTCCGTCCAGCTCGAAGTGTTCCTGCAGCCGGGAGTGGAGGCGCCGCGCCACCCGATCGGCCTCTTCCACGACGCCCGTTCCGGAGAGCAGCAGGGCGAACTCGTCACCCCCGACCCGCGCCAGCAGGCGGCTCCGGTGCCCCGACGCCGGCTGCACGGGCGAATCGGCTGCAACCGACTTGGCGATGCGATCCGCGGCCGACGACAACAGCGTGTCTCCGACCGCGCGTCCGAGGGTGTCGTTGATCTGCCGGAAGCGATCGAGGCCGATGGTCAGCACGGCGCACTGATCCGACGTGCGGCGCGAAATTCCGAGCATCTGCCCCAGGCGCTCGCTGAACAAGCGCCGGTTGGGAAGTCCGGTCAGCCGGTCGTAGTACTGGAGCTGGTCCTGATACGCTTTGGCCGCGAGCGTATTGCGCAGGCGCAGCACCAGTTCGCTCGGATCCACGGGCTTGGCGAGGAAGTCATTCGCTCCCAGCTCCAGGGCCTGAAGCTTCGTATCGGCGTCCGCCGAGGACGTGAGGATGATGACGGGAACGTGCTCCAGGGCCTCGTCCGCGCGCATGGCCTGCAGGATTTCGAGCCCCCCGACCTCGGGCATGTTCAGGTCCAGGAGGACGACGTCCGGGCGCTCCTCGGCGATGGTGGCGAAGGCACGCCGGGAGTCCGTAACGGGAATCAAGCGCTCGTAGCCTTCCGCCTGAAGGAACATCTCGATCACGTCGATGGTGGTCGGCTCGTCGTCCACCATCAGGAGGGTCGCCGACAGGCGGCTCGCAAGTCGATCAGCGGCGCTCATGCGGCCGTTCCCCCGCTGGCCACGGGCATCGGCTCACGCCCCCGGGTCGCCGGCGATGACCACTCTGCCCGCCAGCTCCCGGATCTCCTGAAGTGAGGCCTCGATCTCGGACCCCTTCTCTTCCTGGGCCAGGAGCCGGAGCGTCTCGGCCGGCTGTGTGAAGGCGTCGAAGCCGACGGTTCCCGCGGCGCCCTTGAGCCAATGCGCAAGCGCCACCAGCTCCTCGAAGTCCCCGGCTTCGAAGCTGGCCTCCATGGCGAGCAGCTTCGCTTGCAGGCGCCCGACGAAGCTCACCAGGATCGCGCGGGAGCGCGAATCGCTCTGATCCAGCCGCGAGACCAGCGGCTCCAACGAGCGGCTCGCCGCGGCTTTCACGTGTCGGCTCGGGGTCGACGGGCCGCCTCGCGTCGCCGACCCATCCCGATCCAGATTGGCACGCGCCGCCAAGGTATTCTGGACCCGCATCTCCAGCTCGCTGGCATCCACCGGCTTGCATAGAAAGTCGGCCGCGCCATGCTCCAAGGCCTGGTGCTTGGTATCCGCGTCACTGGATGAGCTGACGATGATGACCGGAATGTCCCTCAGCTCCCGGCGCGCGTGCATGGCATTCAGGATCTGGATGCCGTCGAGCTTGGGCATCATCAGGTTGAGGAGCAGCAGGTCGGGGAGTTCGGCTGCAAGGAGCTCCAACACCCGCCGTGCATCGGTGGTCTTGGTGAACAGGCCGTACCCCGCGTCTCGGAGGAAGAGCTCCATGACGTCGAGGGTTGTGGGCTCGTCGTCCACCAGCATGATGGAGGCCGACTTGAGATCCGGCCGAAGCCCCGTGCCGGAGTTCATGCGGACTCCGGGGTCTGGGCCTTGACGGCGAGGGCCTCTCCAAGCCGCCTGACCAGCTCGCCGCGATCCACCGGCTTCGGCATGAAGTCGACCGCACCCAGGCTCAAAGCCTCGCGCATATCGGCCTCATCGCCGCCCGAGAGAATGATGACGGGAATGTCGGCCAGGGCCGGGTTGGCCTGCATCGCTGCCAGGATCTCGAAGCCGCCCACGTGGGGCATCATCATGTCCAGCAGCAGGACATCCGGGCGCGTCGTCGAGATCAGATCCAGCGCCTCGCGCGGATCGTCGAGGATGACGAGATCCTCGTAGCCCTCGGCCCGCAGGAAGCTCTCCACCACCAGCAACGTGGTCGGCTCATCGTCCACCAGCATGACCCTTACCGTCTCGCGGGTGGCGGGTGAGTGACCGGCGTCCTCCGCTCTCGACATTGATTCCAACCCCCATGGGCCACACGACCCCATGGGCCCGCGGCGCAACCAGTGCTCCCACACGCTTTTTCGGCCGGAGAGGCTTCTACTTGAGGCTTCGCGGGCCCTGCGTGGCCGGCGGCCCCTCGACGACGATCCGTTCGAGCAGCTCGCGCAGACGCTCGAGCACGGGCTCGATCTCGTCGTCTCTTCGCTCCCTGGCGAGGCGCTCGAGAGATTCGGCGGGGTCGGTGAACGCATCGAACCCCACGGTGCCGGCGGCTCCCTTCAGCCAATGAGCCAGGTCTGAAAGCTGCTCGAAGTCGGCCGCTTCGAAGCACGCCTCCATCGCCTCCAGCTTCGCCGTCAGCCGGATGACGAACTTCTCGAGGGTGGGGCGCAGACGCGGGTTCGCTGCCAGACGCGAAACCAGCGGCCCACCCGGGTCGGCCTCCGCTTCGTGAGAAGCGGCTTTCCGCTGGGCCGTTCCGGTGAACTCGCCTTCCAGCGCGGACGCCGGGGCGGCAGCCGCCCCGGCGCATGAGATTTCGATCCGCTCGGTCAGTTCCCGGATATCGTCGATGGCAGCCCCGAGCTCGGCCTCCTTCCGCTCCTTGGCCAGAAGCTCCAGTAGCTCCGCGGGCTCGGTGAAGGCATCGAAACCGACGGTGCCCGCGGCCCCCTTCAGCCAGTGGGCCAGGTCCGCGAGCTGTTCCAGGTCGCCGTTCTCGAAGCAAGCCTCCATGCCTTCGACCTTCGCCGTGAGCCGTGCGACGAACTTCTCGAGCGTGGGTCGAAGCCGTGGGTTCGAAGCGAGCCGCGAGACGACCGGGCCGCCGCGGCGGGCCGTCGTGCCGAATGTTCCTGGCGGAGTCGGGGCCGCTCCGAGGTTTGCGTCCCCGGCGACGCGCTCGCCGTCCAGGAGGCCCGCCAGCGTCTCGAGCAGAGTGTCGATGTCGACCGGCTTCGACAGATAGCCGCTGCAGCCGGCATCCAGGCATTCGCGTTCGAATCCCTTCATGGCGTGGGCCGTCAGCGCGATGATGGGAATCTCGAGACCTGCCTGCCGGAGCTCTCCGGTAGCGGCATAGCCGTCCATGACGGGCATCTGCATGTCCATGAGGATGAGGTCGTACGGCTCCGCCAGCGCCTTCTGGACGCCCGCGCGACCGTCCCCGGCTCCATCCACGCGGAGGCCCGCGTCTTCGAGCACCAGCCGCACGAGATCCCGGTTCTCCTCGCCGTCGTCCACCACCAGGACCCGGCTCGGCGGGAAACGCCAGCGTCCCGAAGCCCGTTCGTCGGCGGCCTGGGCCCGCGACCGGCATTCAGCGGGCTCGAGCAGACGGATCCCGCCGAGCGGTCCCGGATCGATCGATGCCGAGAACGTGCTTCCGCTTCCGAACTCGCTGGTGGCGACAATGTCGCCGCCCAGCAGACGGGCAAATCGACGACTGATGTCCAGACCCAGGCCGGTGCCGCCGAACTTCCGGGACACCGAGCTGTCGGCCTGCACGAAGGGCTCGAAGATCGAATCGAGCGCCTCGGAGCGGATTCCCACTCCGGTGTCGGTCACGGCGACGACGAAGCGCGCGTCGTCGCCATTCGCGTCCAGCCGGGCGCTGACCTTGACGCTGCCCTCGCTGGTGAACTTGACGGCGTTCGAAACCAGGTTGGTGACGATCTGGCGCAGGCGGGTGGGATCGGACAGCACGGTCTCGGGAATCGGCCCGTCCGGATCGAACTCCAGCGAGACGCCCTTCTCGCGCGCCTTCCCCGAGAGAACGCCGATCACCTCCTGGATCAGGACATGCGGCTCGAAGCGGAGGCTCTCCACCTCGATCCGCCCCGACTCGATCTTCGAAAGATCGAGGATGTCGTTGATGAGCTGAAGGAGATGCTCGCCGCTGGTGCGGATGGTGTCGAGATGCTTCTGGCGGTCGGCCTCGCTGCGGCCGTATCCGCGCTTGAGGATCTCGGTGAAGCCGAGGATAGCGTTCATCGGCGTCCGGATCTCGTGGCTCATGTTGGCCAGGAACTTGCTCTTGGCGTGGTTCGCCGCCTCGGCCTCCTCCTTCGCCAGCGACAGCTGCACCTTGTGCTCTTCGAGCTGGGTCACATCGTCCAGACTGATCAGCACGCCCCCATAGCGGCCGCCGCTTCCCAGCACCGGCGAGCAGTTCACGATGAAGGTCCGCTGCTTCGACTCCCCGTCGGTGAGATGGATCAGATCGTTTCGCTGCGGAAGCCCTTCCGCCAGAGCCCGGACCCACGGGAAGTCCGTGGGCTGGATCCGGGTACCGTCGGCCTGAGCCCAGCCAAGGTCCGACGCGATCTTTCCCAGCAGCTCGTCGGCCGTGCGTCCAACGAGCGCTGCGAAGGCCTGGTTCGCCAGCACCACGTGCTGCCTGTCGTCGATGACCAGCAGGCCTTCGGCCAGGGTGTCCAGGGCCGAGCGCACGTGCGGGGGAACCGCCTGGGAGGGATCCAGGTGGCGCAGCATCTTGCGCAGGTAGAAGTAGAACGCGACGAAGCTCACCAGCGCCATGAACGCGATGAGCTTCGCCTCGGACGAGCGGACCAGACCGATCCAGCCGGGCGCCGAGAGCGGCTCGAAGCGAAGCTCGACCCGGCCCCACCTCCGGCCCCCGGCCCAGATCGGCACCGTAACCTGTGCATCGGTGGAGTATTCGCCTGCGCTGTGGTCCCAGTTGTTTTCGTGGTCTCCCACCTTGGCCAGGGTCACGCCGTCCCTGCGGCGCACGGCCGCCGAGAGCAGGTCGGCGTTGCGCTCGTGCACGAGCTGAAGCGTCGCCTGGAGACTCTGCAGGTCCGACCGGGTGATCAGCGCCGACCCGTTGATCGCCATCGCCTCGCCGAGCGCGGCTCGCCCCTCCCGGACCGCCGCCGCCCGGTCCGGGACGACACCGAGCAGGATCGCCGCCAGGACGATGTTGGTCAGCAGGAAGACCAGCCCCAGGGCGATGTGGGTCTTGGCGCTCAGCAATGGCAGGGTCCCTTCCGACAGGGCGTTTCGGCCATCCGGACCCAGAACCTCAGATCCCTCTTACGGGCCGGGCTTCGGCTCAATCCGGGGCATGTCCCCGGGGGTCGAGGTCCCGGGCCCCCGGGTCGCCCTCGGATTCCGCGGCTTCGTGCCCGGGCCGCTCGGCCTCCGGAACCGGCCTGGCGGCACCCTGGCGGATCAGCGAGTCCAGGGAGTCGGCGTCGTCGCCAGGCTCCTGGTCGTCGACAGCGAGGCTGGCCAGCACCGGAATGGGATCGACCAGCCGCCAGACGGGGATGGACGAGACCAGGCTCGCGAGCAGCAGGCCGCCTCGCGTCAGCCAGACCACGTAACCGATGGACAGGCCCGCGGCCACGGCCGTGCTCGTCCCGACCGCGGCCTGCTGGAGCAGCGCCTGGCCGTCCAGGCTCTCGCGCAGGTGATCCAGTTCGTCCAGGAAGCCCGCCTCCGAGTCCAGGAAGCCGAGCACGC
>CAMYOO010000018.1 GCA_947260035.1 uncultured delta proteobacterium | reverse complement strand
GAGACGCCCCACCCGCTCGCCGGTCTCGCCGGAGATGCGGCCGGTCCCCAGCACGATGTCGGAGACCTCCCAGCCGGTGCGGCCCAGGCGCCGCCTGGCGCCTACGCGGCTCCCCTTCCAGGCGTCCTTGTAGTCGGGATGCGTGTAGGGCGCGGGCACGAAGATGTTGCCGGCCACCTCGCCCCAGCCGTAGCCGTCGTTGCCGACGCCGCGGAAAGCCCGAGCCAGACCGGCGCCGGCACCTAGCGCCAGCGCACCGAGGGCGGTGCCGGTTCCCGCGGCGGTTCCAGTCAGGAACGAGCGCCGCGAGGAGTCCACTTGCGCGCGCACGCTGGCGCGAACCCAGACGAAGGCCACTGCGGCGACCGCCAGCAGCATGGCCAAGGCCAGCATGATGCCGCCGCGCGACATGCCCATGTCCGGAACCACGATGTCCCCGAGCGGCTCCATGATGCCGCTCAGCGCAAAGGCCGAGGGATCCAGGCCGATGGCGGCCCGATAGAAGGTTCCGCCGAAGCCGAAGAAGCCGACGACGAGACCGAGAACGAGCGACAACAGCACCGCGCTGCGCGTGCGGGTCATGGATCCCTCCTACGCCGGCCGAGTGCGGGCTGAGCCGACCCCGCGAGGGTATCACCGCTTGACCAAGCGCAAGTGGACCCCACCCGGAGGCAACGCGCGCAAAGATCAACCCGCAGCCCCAGCGGAGTCCGCGAACGCCCCCGCGCCTATGGCCCGCAAGCCGGAGTCTGGCTGCTCGCGCCCATTGGAGAAGGCGGCCGAGGGCGCGCAGCGAGCCGCAGGCGAGCGGAGGGGCTCGGCCGCCTAAGAATAGAACTCAGATCTTCGGGAAAGCCGCGCCGATGCTGCGGATCAGCTGGACCAGCCGGAAGAGCTCCGGCGTGGCCGTGGGCTTTCCGCTGGTGAGGATGGACACGGCCAGGCGCCGATCCGGGTCGGCCCAGGCAAAGATGTTGCTGAGCCCGATGTGCCCGAAGGCGCGCGGCGTGTCCGCTCCCCACGGGCTCACCCAGTCGCTGCCCAGCATGAAGCCCAGGCCGTGGCGCAAGGGCATCAGCAGCGTCATGTCGAGCTCGTAGTACGAGTGCTCGTCGGTAGCGCGCCGCACCGTGCGCGGGTCGTACACACGCACCCCGCCGAGCTCGCCCTCCTCCAGCAAGCACTGGTACCAGGCGCACAGCTCGTCGGCGTTGGACGTCAGATTGGCGGCCGGCACGATTCCCCTGCGGAAGCGCGGGTCCTGGGCCAGCTGCACCGCTCCCTCGAAGGTGGTTCCCAGAACGCGCTCGATCAGCGGACCGATCAGCCGGTGCACCGGAAGGCCTGTCACCGCATCGTCGGCCACCTTGTCCACATCTTCCGCCGCCACGCCGTAATTCATCCAGCGGAAGCCCAGCGGCTGGATCACTTGCTTGTGCAGGATGCTGCGAATGTCCTGACCGGTGACACGCCGCACCACCTCGCCCAGCAAGAAGCCGCCGGTCACGGCGTGGTAGGCGAAGCGGCGTCCGGGCCGCGACAAGCGCGGCGCCGCGCACAGCATCTCGATGATCTGCTCCGGATCTTCCAGCAGGTCCAGGTTCAAGGCGCCCGCGGGCAGCGTCGGGATCCCGGCGCGGTGGCCGATGACGTGGCGGATGGTGATCCACTGCTTCCCATCCACACCGAACTCGGGGATGTAGTCGGAAACCCGATCGTCCAGGTGGAGTACCCGCTCCTCGTCCAGCTTGTGCAGAACCATGGCGGTGATGGCCTTGGAAGCCGAGTAGAGGCAGAAGGGCGTGTCAAGGTCCAGGACGCGCTTGGGAGCGTCCGGCGGATCCTGCGGACCGTTGCCGGTGGCGTGTCCCAGCGAGCCATGCAGCACCACAGCGCCTTCGCGGCGGATGCAGATCTGGATCCCGGGATCGAGTCCGGTGCGGTAGAGCGCCTTGGTGGCCTCCCAGACGCCGCGTACGCCCTCGCGGGTGGCGCCTACATCGGTGGGCGGGACCTCGTCGCCGCGACGGGTCACCGGGCCCAGCGACTTCGGCACGCGGCAGCTCGCGCGGATGGGGTGGGTCGGAAGCGTCAGCAGATCGAACCAATCCATGTTTGCAAGCTACTGCTTGGAGGGAATCCCGGCAGGTCTGGACGCCGGGGGCACCTCAGCTAGGCTCAATCAAACGTTTGTTTGAGCGCGCCCGCTCACGGCAGGAGACCCGGCCTGGAGACCAAGGATCGGATTCTCGATGTGGCGGAGCGCCTGTTCGACGAACGGGGCATCGCCGGTACATCGCTGCGGGCGGTCACCGCCAAGGCGGGCGTCAACGTCGCCGCGGTCCACTACCACTTCGGATCCAAGGAGGACTTGACCCGCGCCGTGGTGCTGCGCCACGCCGGGCCGGTCAATGCCGAGCGGCTGCGGCGCCTGGACGCGATCGAGGCCGAAGCGGGCCCGGAGGGACCCCGCGTGGAGTCGATCCTCGAGGCCTTCTTCCGCGCCCCGGTGCAGCTCTGGACCGAGGGCGGTGCGACCGGCGCTTCCTTCCTGTTCCACGAGCCGGCGGAGCGGATCCAGCCCCTGGTGGAAGAAGTAATGGGAGAGATGGCGAGCCGGTTCCTGGCGGCGCTGGTCCGCGCCCTGCCCCACCTGGAGCCCGGCGAAGTGGCCGAGCGCTTCCAGCTGGTGATCGGCGTACTGATCCACGTGCTCTCCGGACGCATGCGCTGGGAGCCTCAGCCGATTCCGGCGCGGAGTGTGGATGGACGTATCCGCGTCCTGGTGGATACCCTGGCGGCCGCGATGCGCGCGCCCGCCATCGAGGAGAGCTCGTGAAGCGAATCCCCCCGCGCGTGCTCGCCCCCCTGGCGGTGCTGGGCCTGGGCGCCCTCGTCGCCGTGACGCTGGCGCGCACCGGTCCCGAGCAGGAGACTCGCGACCCCGAACGCGTTGCGCCCCTGGTGCGGGCCGTCCAGGTGCAGTCCCAGTCGGTGCGCTTGCAGGTCAAGACCCAGGGAACCGTGGAGCCCCGCACCGAGAGCGCCCTGGTGCCGGAAGTTTCGGGCCCCGTGGTCTGGGTCTCGCCCTCGTTCCGCTCCGGCGCCTACTTCGACGAGAGCCAGATCTTGCTGCGCATCGACGCGCGCGACTATCACGTGGCCTTCGAGCGCGCCCAGGCCGGGCTGGAGAGGGCGGAGAGCCAGTGGAAACGCGACCACAACGAGCTCGAGCGGCGCAAAAAGCTGGCCGAGCGCGACTACGCCAGCCCTGCGCAGCTCGACGCGGCCGAGACCCAGGAGCGGGTGAGCCACGCGGCGCTGCGCGAGACGCGAGCGGCCTTGGATCAGGCGGAGCGCGACATGGCCCGCACCGAGGTTCGCGCGCCCTACACCGGCCGGATCCGCACCACCTCCGTCGACGTGGGCCAGTTCGTGAACCGTGGTGCCCCCATCGCCACCCTCTACGCCACCGACTACGCCGAGGTCCGGCTGCCGATCCCCGACGACGACCTGGCCTACCTGGACCTGCCCCTCTGGCACCGCGATGACGAGACCGCCGAGGGCCCCGAGGTGCTGCTCTCGGCCCGCTTCGCCGGCGGCCAACACACCTGGCGCGGCCGGGTCGTACGCACCGAGGGCGAGATCGACGCGCGCAGCCGCATGGTGCACGTGGTGGCGCGCATCGAGGATCCCTACGCAGCCAGCGACGGTCGCCCTCCCCTGGCGGTGGGCCTCTTCGTGGAAGCGCAGATCCAGGGCCGCCAGGTCAAAGGCGTCCACGTGGTGCCCCGTGCCGCGCTGCGCCAGGCCGACACGCTCTACGTAATCGACGCAGAGGACCGCCTGCGCATCCGCAGCGTCGAGGTGCTTCGCTCCACACGCGAGCAGGTGGTCGTCGGCGCCGGCCTCTCCGACGGAGATCGCGTGGTGGTGTCGCCCTTCGACGCCGCGGTGGACGGGATGCAGGTGAGGGCCATGCTCGAGAGCGATCCGTCGTGAAGCGGGCCATCGCCTGGTTCACCGAGAACACGGTCGCCGCCAACCTGCTGATGGTCATGGTGATCGCGGGGGGCCTCTCCGCGATCCCGGCGGTCCCGCAAAAGACCTTCCCCGACATCGATATCGAAATGGTGATCGTCTCGGTGCCCTACCTGGGCGCGTCGCCGGCGGAGGTGGAGGAAGGCGTCTGCATCCGCATCGAGGAGGAGATCCAGGGCATCGACGGCATCGACCAGATCAACTCCACCGCCGTCGAGGGCAACTGCACCGTGATCGCAGAGGTGCTGACCGGCGCCGACGAGGACCAGGTCCTCGACGAGATCAAGAGCGAAGTGGACGCGATCGACACCTTCCCCGAGGAGACCGAGAAGCCGATCGTGGCCCAGGCCGCCCTGCGCCGCCCGGTGCTGGACATCGCCATCTCCGGCGCCGCCGACGAGCACAGCCTCAAGGCCCTGGGCGAGCGGGTCAGGGACGAAGTCCTGGAGATCCCGTTCATCACCCAGGCGGACCTGACCCTGGTGCGACGGCCGGAGATGTCCATCGAGGTGTCCGAGGAGTCGCTGCGCCGCCACGGCCTGCGTTTCGATCACGTGGCGAATGCCGTGCGACGCTCCTCGTTGGACCTGCCGGGCGGCAGCGTCAAGACCGCCGGCGGCGAGATCCTGCTGCGCACCAAGGGCCAGGCCTACCGCGGAGCCGAGTTCGAGGACGTGGTCGTGGTGACCCGCACCGACGGCACGCGCCTGCTGATCCGCGACCTGGCCTCGGTGCGCGACGGCTTCGAGGACGAGGACCTGATCGCCCGCTTCGACGGCGATCCCGCCGTGCTGGTCTCGGTCTACCGCGTCGGCGGCCAGGACGTGATCGCCATCTCCGACGAGATCAAGGCCTACGTGGCGCAGGCCCAGCAGCGCATGCCCGAGGGCATCGCGCTGACGGTCTGGCAGGACGACTCGCGCCCGCTGCGCAGCCGCCGCGACACCCTGGTCCGCAATGCGCGCAGCGGCTTCCTGCTGGTGCTGGCGGTGCTGGCGCTGTTCCTGCGCGGCCGGGTCGCCTTCTGGGTGACGCTGGGCGTGCCGGTCGCCTTCCTGGGCGGCCTGTGGGCGTTCCTGCCCATGGGCCTTTCCATCAACGTGATCACGCTCTTCGCCTTCATCGTGGTGCTGGGCATCCTGGTGGACGACGCCGTGGTGGTGGGGGAGAGCATCTACACCCGCCAGCAACGCACGGGAAACCGGCTGCAGGGCGCGGTTGCCGGCGCCCAGGCGGTGACGGTGCCCGTGGTGTTCGGCGTGCTGACCACGGTGGCCACCTTCACGCCGCTGATGATGGTGCCCGGACCCATGGGCCAGATTTTCGGAACCATGGCCAAGGTGGTGATCGCCTGCCTGGTCTTCTCGCTGGTGGAATCGCAGCTGGTGCTGCCCGCGCACCTCTCCCACGGCCATGACAAGGACGAGAGCGGCCCGGGCTCTCCGATCCAGCAGCGATGGCGCCGGGTGCGCGACCTCTTCGGCAACTCGCTCGAGAACTTCGCCAAGCACACGTATCTCCCGTTCCTCAGACGGGTCCTGCGCTGGCGCTACACGATGCTGGCCGTCGCCGTGGCCTTGCTGATGGCCACCGTCGGCGTCGTACGCAGCGGACGCATGCTCTTCTCCTTCTTCCCACCCATCGAGGCCGACTACCTGGCGGCGCGCCTCACCCTTCCCCAAGGCACGCCCATCGAGGTCACCGCAGGCGCGGCTGCACTCTTGGAGGAGAGCGCCGAGCGCATGCGCAAGGAGCTGGACCCGGACTTCGGCCCGCCGGACGGCAGCCTGGTCGAGCACGTACTCACCACGGCCGGGGCCCAGCCCTTCAACGCCCGGCAGAACCGCATTCCCGGCCAGGGGTCCGGAGCCTCCGCGGGCTCCCACGTGGCCGAGGTGGTGCTGGAGCTGGTGCGCTCCGAGGACCGGCTGCTCAGCACCCGGGAGATCGCCCAGGAGTGGCGCGACCGCACGGCGCCGATCCCCGACGCCATCGAGCTCACCTTCGCCACCGACCTCTTCTCCGCGGGCGAAGCCATCAACATCCAGCTCGAAGGGGCCGACGTGGAAGAGCTGCGCATCGCGGCCAACCGCTTGAAGCTGGACCTGGCGCAGTTCCCGGGCGTATTCGACATCTCCGACTCGTTCCGGGCCGGCAAGCAGGAGGTCAAGCTCCGCATCAAGGCGTCCGCGGAGCCGCTGGGCGTCACCATGCAGGACCTGGCCCGGCAGGTCCGCCAGGCCTTCTACGGAGAAGAAGTGCAGCGCATCCAGCGCGGCCGGGACGACGTGCGGGTGATGGTCCGCTACCCGGAGTGGCAGCGTCGCTCGCTGGGCGACCTGGAGAACGTACGCATCCGCACTCCGGACGGCGCCGAGGTTCCCTTCTCCACCGTCGCCCACGCCGACCTGGGCCGCGGCTACGCCTCGATCCGCCGCACCGACCGCAAGCGCGTGGTCAACGTGACGGCCGACGTGGATCGAAACGTGACCACGGCCAACGACGTGCTGGCCGCCCTCGACGCGGGCGGCCTGGGCCAGATCCTGCGGGACCACCCGTCGGTGAGCTTCTCCCTGGAGGGCGAGCAACGCGAGCAGAACCGCGCCTTGGGGGGCCTGGCCCGCGCCTACCTGATTGCGCTTCTGGCCGTGTACGCGCTGCTGGCCATCCCCCTGCGCTCCTACCTCCAGCCGCTGCTGATCATGAGCGTGATCCCCTTCGGCCTGGTGGGCGCCATCGGGGGGCACTACCTGATGGGCAGCCTGCGTCCGCTGATGCGCGGCGAGCTGGGCATCGGCCCGCCGTGGGCTCTTTCCTTCATGTCGGTAGTCGGCATGGTCGCGCTCTCGGGCGTCGTGGTGAACGCCAGCCTGGTGATGATCCACTACGTCAACGAGCGCCGGGCGGAAGGCGCGACGCTCGTGGAGGCGGTGACCAACGCCGGCGTCGCGCGGTTCCGACCCATCCTGCTGACGTCGTTGACCACCTTCGTTGGCCTCACGCCGCTGATGCTGGAGCGCAGCGTCCAGGCCCAGTTCCTGATTCCCATGGCGATCTCCGTGGCCTGGGGCGTGGTGTTCGCCACGGCCATCACCCTGCTCGTGCTGCCCTGCGGATACGTGGTGCTGGATGACCTGACACGCCTTATCCTTCGCCGCCAAGAGGATCCCTCATGAAGCGCAGCCTGATCCTGGCCCTGACCTGCGCGGCCCTCGCCTGTGCGGGGGGCGGCGGCTCCTACGTCTCCAACTCCATCGCCCGCGGACCGTACATCGACTCGACCCTCTCCCTGGACGGTCAGGAGTGGCGCTTCCTCTTCCCCCAGACGCCGGAGTGCGCCGCGGTGCTGCGCCCCGAGACCCCGGTGTCCTACTCCAGCGGCGGCAGCTTCGGGCGCGTGAAGTCCGCGGACGGAACCCAGTGCAACCCCGTCGGCATCGGCACCCTGCGGCGCTGGCGCCGGGCCCGCGTCGAAGGCGAGATGGCGCCCAGCAGCCCCGCGCGCTGGAGCATCATCCACAAGGACGCGCAGGTCTATCTGCTGCGGGGCCGATTCCCGGTAGCCAGCCGCCTGGGCCTGGCCAACACCTTCGACGTGGTCGCGATGGTGGCCAACGACGACGTGTGCCGGCCCATCGCCGAGATCGGCGAGGGCACCCTGGTCTTCCGCCAATCCGGCAGCCGCGTCCTCGACCTGGGCCGATGCCCGGTCATCGCCGTAGCAACGCCGCTATAACGCGCGAGCACCCCGTAGTCCCACCGCGACAGATCGGCCTCCAGCGCCTGCGACCCGCAAGCGCGAGGCGACGGACCGTGCACCGACGCCGACCCCGACGAGCGCGCGCAGAGAGCCGAAGGCGAACGGAGGGGCTCGGCCGCCTAAGGATGGGCAGGCGGCACGGGAAGCAAAGGCGATCCCAAGAGCCACCCGATCCCGTCGACAACGCCGACGATGCCGATGCCCACCAATACCGCCACGATCATGCGGTGGCCCCAGCGCTCCACCACCGGGGCCAGGCGCGCGAAGAAGCGGTCGGCGCGAGCGCCCAGGGTCGCGCGCAGGATCGGCAGCGCGGCCAGCGGCAGCAGGAAGACCCCGTTGTAGTAGAGCAGCAGCGCCGCTGCGCCCGTAGGGGAAGGATCGGCGCGTACGATCTGGTCCACCGCGGCGAAGTACGGAAACGCACCGGGCATGCCCACGACCATGGAGCCCGCGCCCATCCCGAAGGCGGCGCCGGGCGAGAGCCCCTCGCCCGCGCCGCGATCGCCCCGGGTGTCGCGTGCGTAGGCCAGCTTCCAGCCGAAGCCGATCATCACCACGCCGACCGCGATCTGGATCAGCAGGGCGGCGGTCCCGGGATTGCGCATCCACGCGTCGACGGCGCCCTGCACGGGCTCCAGGATCGCCTCCAGGCCGAGGGTCAGCAGGATGCCGCTGGGGAAATAGACCGCGAAGATCCCGACCAGGAAGGCAATGCACGTCGCGTAGGGGCGGGGGCCGGCCAGGAACGCCAGCAGGATCGGAATGGCCAGCGGAAACATCGACGTGCTGTCGAGCAGAGCGATGGATCCGAGGACGGCGAGCAGGCTGGTCATGTGCGGAGCGGATTATACTGACGCCTCGCCCGTCAGCGGCGATCGGAGGATTGCATGCGCGTCGAGACGTCGGTTCCCCTGGACGACTGGAGGGCGGTGGGCGATGCCGCGCGGCGCGCGGAGGCGCTGGGATACGACGGGCTCACCTCGTCGGAGATCGCCCACGATCCCTTCACGCCGCTGGCCCTGGCGGCCCTGGCCACCGAGCGCGTGCGGCTTTCCACGGCCATCGCCGTGGCGTTTCCGCGCAGCCCGATGATCACCGCGAATCTGGCCTGGGACCTCCACACCGAGTCCGGCGGCCGCTTCGCCCTGGGCATCGGCCCGCAGGTCAAGGGTCACAACGAGCGCCGCTTCAGCACGGCCTGGAGCGCGCCCGCCCCGCGCATGGCGGAGTACGTGGAGGCGCTGCGCGCCATCTGGCGCTGCTGGGAGAAGGGCGAGCCCCTGGCCTACGAGGGCGAGCACTACCGCTTCACGCTGATGACGCCCGAGTTCGCGCCCCGGCCCTCGGGCCTGCCCCCGATTCCGGTCTTCGTCTCCGCGGTGGGTCCGGGCATGCTGCGCATGGCGGGCCGCGTCTGCGATGGGGTTCTGCTCCACGGCTTCTGCACGCGACGCTACGTGGAGGAAGTGGCCATGCCCGAGGTGCTGACCGGACTCGAGCGGTCCGGCCGTTCGCGGGACGCCTTCGAGGTGTGGGGCGGCGGCTTCATCGCCACCGGCGCCGACTCCGACGAGGTCGCCAAGCAGATGGAGTGGGTCCGCTACCGCGTGGCGTTCTACGGCTCCACGCGCAGCTACTCCGGCGTGCTGAAGCTTCACGGCTGGGACGAGCTGGCCGCCACGCTGCACCGCATGTCCAAGGAGGGGCGCTGGAGCGAGATGGCGGCCCAGGTGCCCGACGACGTGGTGCACACCTTCGCCGCCGTAGCCCCCCACGACCGGCTGGTGGAGACCGTGGAGCGGCGTTTCGGCGGGTTGGTGGATGCGGTGGCGCTGGGCTTCGCCGACGGCACCCCCGACGGCCTGGCCCGCGAGCTGATCGCGGACCTGAAGAAGATCCCCAGCCCCTATTCCGCCGACTCGCCCGACTCGGGCGCGACCCGGCACTGGTAGCAGCGCAGGCGCGCCCGGCGGACGGAGTCGTAGCCCTCCCAGCGCGCGGCGGGCAGCTCGTCCGCGTCCACGGGCTTGAATCCCAAGCGCTCGAAGAAGGCGCCCACGCGCTCCTGGGTGGTACACGCGAAGACGCGCTCCAGCCCCAGTGGCCTCGCCTGGACCAGCGCGTGGCTGACCAGCTCTGCCCCCACGCCCTCCCCGAGGAAGCGCGTCAGCGTGTAGAGCGAGGCGATCTCGCCGCTGCGGCCGTCCGGGTGCAGGATCAGCGCGCCGATGCCGGCCAGATGGCGCCCCTCCACGAAGGCGCCGAAGCCCCCGGCCAGCACCTGCTCGCGCTCGCGCTCGGAGCGGGGCGCCAGGTAGCCCTCCTCCACGCCGCGGTCCATCAGGTGGTGGGCCGCATCGTAGTCATCCAGGGTCAGCCGCCGCACCGCCAGGTAGCGGTCGCGCGTGAAGAGCGTTCCCGAGCCGGCATAGGTGAAGAGTTCGTCCGCCAGCCCTTCGGCCGTGCACAAGTTCACCGCGGCGATGCCCGCCTCGAGCGCCGTGCGGATCTCCTTCAGGAGCGCGCGATGCGGATGCTCGGGGTCGCGCGCCAGGGGTTCCAGCTCGGCCAGGTTCACGAAGGAGATGCGGCGGCCGTCGGGCCGCGTCAGGCCGCCCGCGGCGTCCAGGAAGACGAGCTTGGCGACTCCGAGCCGGGCCGCCACGCTCCGGCAGCCGGCGGCGAACCCGCCGCCCCCGGCGAGGGCGATTCCCACCGCGTGCGCCTCGCGCAGAGCGCGCCAGACCTCCCCTTCCAGCCGCGCGGCCCCAGCGTCGATTCGCGGCAGAGTGGCCAGATCCAGTGTCCCGGGCGCCAGCACCAGGCTGCGGATCCCGTTGGCGCCCAGGTCGGCCACCACGGGCGAGATCGTGGCAATCGCGGCCGCATCGCCTGCGCACAGAGCCAGCGTCCGCCCGCGAAACTCCTGGACGTAGAAGCTCTTCTCGGAGAAGGGCTCGGGCTTGCCGGAAGCGGACCCCGCCATGACGGCGGAGTGTAACGGTCCCGGGCGCGCGGGCCGCCGGAGACTAGGCGCGGTATCGTGCGGCGGCCGTGGGCTGGCAAGGCTGGTACACCATCGGGATCGTCGTCCTCACGCTGGGGGCGATGATCCGCGGCATCGCAGGACCCGACCTCATCATGATGGCGGGGCTGTTCGCCCTTGCCGCGGTCGGGGTCCTGACTCCCGAAGAGACTTTCCGGGGCTTCGCCAACGAGGCGATGTGGGCGGTCGGCGTGCTCTTCATCGTGTCCGCCGGCTTGCGCCAGACCGGCGCCCTGGAGCCGCTGGTGGAGCGCTTCCTGGGTCGCGCGCGCGGCGAACGCGGCGGTCTGGCCCGCATGACGCCGCCCCTGGCCGCGCTCTCGGCCTTTCTGAACAACGCGCCGATCGTGGCGATGATGACGCCCACGGTAATCGACTGGGCGCGCCGCAACGGCCTCTCGGCCAGCAAGTTCCTGGCTCCCGTCAGCTACGCCACCATTCTGGGCGGTTCCAACACGATGATCGGGACCAGCGTCAACCTGACGGCGGCCGGCCTGCTGATCGGAGCCGGGATGGAGCCCATGGGGTTCTTCGAGCTCCTGCCCATCGGCCTGGCCGTGACCGGGGTCGGCCTGCTCTTCCTGGTCTTCGTCGCCCCCCGGCTGTTGCCGGACCGCAAGCGTCCGGGGGAAGCGTTGGGCGACACGCGCCGCGAGTACATCACCTCCATGCGCGTGGAGCCGTCCTGCGCGCTGGTGGGCCAGAGCGTGGAAGAGGCGGGTTTGCGGCACCTGGAAGGCCTCTTCCTCGTAGAGATCGATCGCGCCGGCCGCATCATCACGCCGGTTTCACCGGACCAGCCCATCGAGGCCGACGACCGGCTCGTCTTCGCCGGCGTCGTCTCCACCATCGTCGACCTGCAACGGATCCGCGGGCTGGTCCCCGATACGGAGGACGCCGGCCTGGCCGCCCCGGCCGGGCGGCTGATCGAGGCGGTGGTCTCGTCGTCTTCACCGCTGGTGCGCGGCACGATCCGCGCCGCGAACTTCCGAACCATCTACGACGCCGCCGTGGTGGCCGTGCATCGCAACGGCGAGCGGATTCCGGGCAAGATCGGCGAGATCACGCTGCGCGCCGGAGACACCCTGCTGCTCCAGACCGGCGCCGACTTCGTCGCGGCGCACCGCAACAGCCCGGACTTCTACCTGATCAGCGAGGTGGACGGCGAGCTGGAGCCCCACTACGAGAAGGCCTGGATCGCGATCTCGATCGTGGTGGCCATGGTGGTGGCGGCGGCGACGGGCATCCTCCCCATCTCCATCGCTGCTCCGCTGGCGGCCGGCGCCCTGATCGTCACGCGCTGCATCAACGGGAATATCGCGCGCCAGGCCGTGGACGTTCCGGTGCTGGTCGTCATCGGCGCCGGGCTGGGCATCGCCTTTGCGATGCACAAGACGGGCGCCGCGCAGGCCATCGCCGGCGTGCTGGTCGCGGCGGTGGGCGACATGGGACCCATGGCCACCCTGGTGGCGGTCTACGCCGTCACCGTGCTCCTGGCCGAAACGCTGCACCACAACGCCGCGGTCGCGATCATGTTTCCGATCGCGCTAGCCTCGGCCGAGCAGGTGGGCGCCGACCCGCGAGGCTTCCTGATGGCCATCACCGTGGGCGCCAACCTGGCCTTCGCCAATCCCGTCACGTACCAGACCCACCTGATCGTGTACGGCCCCGGCGGCTACCGCTTCATGGACTTCGTCAAGGTGGGGCTGCCCCTGGACATCGTGTGCGGGATCACGACCCTGGCGGTGGTTCCGCGAATCTGGCCCTTCTAGGACCGGCTCCGCTCACTCGCCGCCCGCCACGGGCAGCGGCGACACCGCCGGTTCGGCCCGGCGACCCACCCGCCGCGTCAGATCTTCCAGCGCCATGTAGAGCGAGGGCACGACGAAGAGCGTCAGCAGGCTGGCGGCGGCCAGTCCGAAGACGATGGCCGTAGCGAAGGGCGCAAAGACCGGCGACTTGCCGCCGATTCCCAGGGCCATGGGCAGGAGCCCCGCCACCGTCGTGAGTGTGGTGAGCAGGATCGGCCGGAAGCGCCGCTTGCCGGCGATCCGCACCGCCTCCTCGGACGGCGTGCCCCGCTCTCGCTCGCGGTTCACGAAGTCGATCAGCACCAGCGAGTCGTTGACTACGATCCCGGCCAGGCCGACCAGGCCGTACATCACGTACATGCTCATGGAGTAGCCGCCCAGGGTGACGTTCAGGAACCACATGCCCACCACGACGCCGATGTAGGCGAAGGTCACCACGCTCATCACCACCAGCGGCTGCAGGTAGGAGCGGAACTGGGCCGCCAGGATGGCGTAGATGGCCAGCAGTGCGACGAGCAGCGCCTGGCGCATCTGCGAGAAGGTCTCGTCGGCCACCTGGAACTCGCCGCCGAAGATCAGATCCACGCCCGGGTAGCGCTTGCCCACGTCGCCGAAGCGGGCCTGCATCTCCTTGTTGACCGAGATCGAGGTGGCCTGCCGGCCATCGACCTTGGCGTACACCACCACCGCCCGCTTGGCGTCGTAGTGGTAGAGACGCTGATAGCCGCGCACCAGCTCCACCGAGGCCACATCCCGGACCTTGACCGCGTACCCGGCCGGGGTGCGGACCTCGAGGTCCAGCAGGTCCGAGATGCTGCGGCGCTGCTCCTCCCGGAGCAGCACGCGGATGTCCACATCCTCGTCCGAGAGTGGGTCCTTGAAGGTCGAGGAGACCAGTCCGTCGTTGGCCGAGCGCAGGGTCTGGCCCACGTCGTCGAAGGTCAGGCCGTGCAGCGAAGCCCGGTGCTCGTCCAACGCGATGCGCAGCTCGCGCGGCCCGACCGGAACGTTGTCCTCCACGTTGTAGACGCCCGGCACGCCGCGCAGCTCGCCCTTCACCTCCTCCGCCACCTGCTTGGCCAGGTCGTAGTCGTCGGACTGCACGCGAATCGCAACCGGCGTTCCGATGGGGGGACCGTTGCGCGGGGCGGACACCAGTACGTCTTCGATCCCCAGCCCGTTTGCAGCGACGCTGCGCGCCACGGACTCCCGAACGATGGCCAGCACGCGGTTGGGATCCGCGATGTTCTCCCGTGTGTTGGGGAACTCCACGAAGAGCAGGCCGTAGTTCGAGGCAAAGATCGGGATCTCGTCGGCGGTCATGCCCTGACCGACGATTGCGATGTAGTCGGTCAGCTCCTCCGACACGCCCTCGGCGGCCGTCTCCATGCGCATCAGCACCGGGTCCGTCTGGTCCACGCCGAAATCCGTGGGTGTACGCACGGTGACGAAGAGGTTGTTGAAGTCGCTGGGGAAGAGGTCCACCGGAACGTGGGAGCCGAGCCCCATGGTGAAGATCAGCGCCGCCAGGCACATGCCCAGGAAGGCGTAGCGGCTCTCCAGCACCGCGGCCTGGGCGCGGCCGTAGGCGTCGCGCGCCGCGTCGAGACCCGCGTCCACCCGTACACGCAGTCGATAGCTGGCAGCCGAGAAACCGGTCGCCTGCTCCCCCTGCTCCTCCACGCTGTCGGCCGCGCGCCGACGCGTTCCCCAGTCCAGGTAGTGGGCCGGCAGGATCACCAGGGCCTCGAGCAGCGAGCCGACCAGGCACAGGATCACGGTCTTGGGGAGGATGGACATGAACTCCCCGGACGTACCCTGGATCAGGAGCATCGGCAGGAAGGCGGCCACCGTGGTGGCGATGGCCGCCGTGACCGGCCACATCACCTCTTCCGTGCCCACGATCACGGCCTCGCGGATCGGCTTCCCCTCTTCCACGTGGTGGTAGATGTTCTCGAGGATGATGATGGCGTCGTCCACCAGCATCCCGGACACCATCACGAAGCCGACGAGGGAGAGGGAGTTGATGGTCACGTCGAAGATCGGGAACAGGATCATCGCCGTCAGGAACGAGAACGGAACCCCGATGATCGCCAGCAGGGCGTTCCGGAATCCCACCGTGAACCACAGGATGAAGACCACGAACACGATGCCCAGCAGCAGGTTGGAACGCATCAGATCCAGCCGCGCCGAGACGTAGTCGGAGAAGTCCCAGGTCGCCTTGGCCTCGATGCCTGGCGGCAGCAGCGCCTGCTGCTCGGCGACGAAGACCTTGACGCCGTCCACCATGTCGATGACGTCGGCCTCGGTCTTCTTGGCCACGCCCAGCAGGATGGCGGGCTTGCCGTTGAAGCGGCCGAACATGCGCCGCTTCTCGAAGTCGGGGCGGATCTCCGCCAGCTCGCCCAGCTTGACGTGGGTTCCATCCGGGTTCTTGCGCACCACCGTCTCGGCCAGGGAGGCGGGGGTGGCGTACTGACCCGTGCCGCGGACCGTGATCTCCTGGTTCGCCTCGTTGGTAAACGAGCCGCCGGGCACGTTCTGGTTGTTGCGCGCGATGACGCGGCTGATTTCCGGAAGCGTCAGGTCGTATTGGAGCGCGCGATCCTTGTCCACGTAGACGCGCAGCTCGCGCTCTCGCTCGCCGCGCACGATCACCTTCCGAACTCCGGGAAGCTGGGAGACCTTCTTCTCCAGGTCCAGCGCCACCTCGCGCAGCGTGTACTCCCCCACCCCACCGACGTCGGCGACGGCGACCATCACCATGGGGTTGATCTCGCCGACGGAGAGCTCGGTCAGAATCGGCTCCTCCGCGTCCTCGGGCAGGTCGCCCACGCGATCGACGGCCGCCCGCAGATCGTTGATGGCCGACTCGTACTCGATGTCGGGCAGGGTCTCGATCCAACGAACCTCGATGTTGGAGACCCCGGCGCTGGAGAAGCTGGTCAGCTCCTTGATGCCGACGATGTCGTCGATCTCTTCCTCCAGCTTCGTGGTGACCAGGCGCTCCACCTCGTCCGCCGAAGCGCCCGTCCAGACCGTGGTGATCACGGAGGCGCTGAACGAGATGTCGGGGAACACATCGATGGGAATGCGCCGGGAAACCTGCCAGCCCGCGACCATGAGGATCACAAAGAGCAGGTTGACCAGGACGATCTGACGGACCGAGAAGCTCGGCAGGCTCACGAGCCGTCTCCCGGCCGCGACTCCACCACGGCCCCTTCCCGCAGCTGGCGGATGCCCGAGACGGCGATGCGGTCGCCGGGGTTCAGGCCCTGGACCACCTCGAATACGCCGGGCTGAAACGGGACGTCCCGCACCTCGACGCGCTGGCGCCGCGCGACCGAGCCGGTGCCGTTCGTCTCGACCAGGAAGACGAAGCGGAGCCCGAACTCGTCGACGGTCGCGTCCCGGGGGATGAGCGTGGCCGGCTCTGCGCTGCCCAGGTCCAGGTTCACCCGGGCCACCATGCCGGGCAGCAGACGGATGTCGGGGTTGGGCACCTCTACCTCGACCGGGAACTTCTTGGTGCCCGGGTCCGATGCGCTGCCCACGCGCAGCACCGAGCCGGTAAAGACCTCTCCTGGGAAGGCTTCCACGTCCACCGGGACGGGAGCGCCGGAAGAGACCGCCACGATCTGGCGGTCAGAGAGCCCCACGCTGATGCGAACCGCCGACAGGTCCAGGATCTCGCCCACCTGCTGGCCCTCGCGCACGTACTCGCCCACCTCGACGGGGAACTGGCGCAGCACGCCGTCGAAGGGCGCGACCAGGGTCTTCTTGGCCAGCTGGTCCAGGGCTTCGTCGCGCTGGGCACGCGCCTCGCGCAGGGCCGCGGCCGCAATACGCTCGGCGTTCTCGGCCGCATCGAGCTGGGCCTCGCTGGCCACCTCGCGCTCGACCAGCGAGCGACGACGCTCCAGGTTGAGGCGCGCCAGCTCCAGCTCGCTGCGCGTGCGCGCGAGCGAGGCTTCGGCGCGCTCCACCGAGACGCTTGCCAGGGTCGGATCCACCTGCAGCAGCACGAGCCCTTCGCTCACGCGGTCCAGCTCCTCGGCGCCCACGGCCAAGATGCGGCCGTGGGTCTCGGAGAAGAGCTCCACGTCGCGGCGCGGCTCAAGCACCCCGGCCAGGCGCGCCCGCGACCGCACCGCCTCGGCCTGCACCTGCAGTGTGTCCACGCGTATGGGCGGGGCGCCCGTGGGCTCCACGAGCTCCGGACTGGGCGCCGTAGCGAACAGCGCGAACGCTCCGGCAAGCAGCAGCCCGGCCGCTCCCAGCAGCATCACCCGCAGGCCCGGCCGGCGTCGCTCAGACGTGGCCATGGGCTTCTCCTCTCGCGGGCGCGCGAAGAGCATCGAGCAGCAGCCGGTACGAAGTCCGCAGGGCCCGGCCGTTGGCCCGCTCGGGATCGAACGTGGAGCGGTAGAGGGTGCCATCGAAGATCGCGAGGGCAACCGCCGCGAAATCCTCGGGAGCCACGTCGTCCCGGTAGGTTCCGGCCTCGATTCCGGCGCGCAGCGCATCGGCAAGCTCGGCGGTGCGCAGCGGGTAGACCTGCTCGCTCAGCGCCCGGTCCAGCAGGCGGCGGCGGCCGGCGTCACCGGCCACGAGGCCCCAGGCCTGCATGTTGAGGGGCATTCGCTCCGAGGCCACGGCCAGCACGTCTGCCGCCTCTTCGAGAAGGACCTCCAAGCGCCGTTCGGGAGCCACGCGGGCCAGCGTCTCGCCCTCGCCCGTCGCGTACGACTGGTTCAGATGCGATTCGATCAGGCTGGCCAGCAGCAGCTCTTCCTTGCTCTCGAAGAACCGGTACAGGGTTCCCTTGGAGACGCGGGCCTCAGCCGCGATGGCCTCCATGCGCGCAGCCTCGAGCCCGCTGCGGGCGCAGACGGCGCGGGCGGCGGCAAGGATCCGGGCGCGCTTGTCCTCGTCGACTGCGGTGGCCTCGACCATGTCCGAAAGCTCCCTTGGGTACGGAGTACTGACCGGTCAGTACTATATCCACGATCCCCGGAGCCGGCAAGACAGTGTGTCTCCGTCACCTGGCACTCGCCCGGAGCCACTCCCAATGTTGCTCGCAGTCCAATTCGGCGTGAATCCGAGGGGAGATCGACATCTGGAAACTCTCGGTTTTTGGTGATCAGCGCCCTTCTGGAAGGCCGGAGAGCGACCGATAGGAAGGTTCGTAGTGATTTCAACTCAGGATTGCGAATCGCCTGAAAAGGAGGACGGTAAGCGGCGAATTTTGAGAAATTTGCTGGCATAAGTGCTGAGAAGCATTCAAACTACTGGGCTGCCCGGCGCCCCCCGAACAAGCGCGGTTCTACGCGCGTCAAAGAGCTGGCGGCTCAGGATGCGAGCCAAGCCGCCTTCCAGCTTCGTCCCACGGTAGCGGTGGCGGAGGGGAGCCGACCGGAAGCCGGAGATGCTGCCGGTCGGCAAGACGATCCCGGGAACCCCGGGGGGCAGGGCCGAACGACAGTGTGATGCTGGGATGAAGCGCCACAAGAATGTGCTTGAAACCGTTACTCCCCGGGCGGTATCCGAATGCAGCGGGAGTGCACCAAGGAACCGAGAGGACAAGGGTGAAGTCTGAGGATCGCAAAAACAGCCGCTCCGCCAAGAACGCCAAGAGCGAGACCCCGCCGCGGGCGGCCGCGCCGGGGGCCACCCCCGCTGCGGCGAACGAGGAGTTCGACCCGGGGCGCGAGCGTCGCCCGCTGGAGTCGTACTTCCAGGAGATCGGCGGCACCCGTACCCTACGCCGGGAGGAAGAAGTCCTCCTGGCCAAGGAGCTGGAAGCGGCCACCCAGGAGCTGCGAAACGCGCTCTATTCGGTGCCGCTGGCGGCCCGTCACGTAGTGGCGCGCTGGGATGCCCTGCGCGCGCTCTCCCACACCGGAGCCAAGCTCTCGGAGTCGGTGGGCGACGAGGAGACCGGCGAGATCGCCGCGCGCGTGGAGCGGGCCGTGAAGCGCCTGCGCACGCAGCTGACCGAGCGCGACAAGCTCGGCAAGCGCCCCAGCCAGAAGGCGCTGGAGAAGATCGACGCGCGGGTGGGCAAGGACATGCAGAGCGCCCAGCTCTCGCTGGCGGTGCTGGCCGAGCTGCGCGAGCAGGTCATGGGCCTGGCGAAGGAGATGAGGCGCACGCGCAAGGGCACCAAGAAGCTCGAGGAGCTGGAGAACCGCGCGGGCCTCAAGAAGGAGCAGCTGATGGAGCGCGTGGGCGCCGTGGCGGACGCCCACGAGCGCATGACCACGGTCAAGAACCGCTTCATCGAGCACAACCTGAAGCTGGTGGTCGCCATCGCCAAGGACTACCGGAACCTCGGCCTGTCCTTCCCGGACCTGATCCAGGAGGGCAACCTGGGCCTGATCCGGGCGGTCGAGAAGTTCGATCACCGTCGCGGCTTCAAGTTCTCGACGTACGCCGTGTGGTGGATCCGCCAAGCCCTGGTGCGGGCGATCCAGAACCACTCGCGGACGATCCGCCTGCCCTCCCACGTGCACGACCGGCTGCAGCGCAGCCAGCGCGTGCGCGCGGAGCTGACGGGCAAGCTGGGCCGCGACCCGACGCTGCAGGAGCTGGCGCCCGCCCTGGGCACCGACTCCGACGCGCTCGAGTCCCTGGACCGGCTCTCCCGCGAGGCCATCTCGCTGGAGTCCAACGTGGCCGGCACCGAGAAGCGGCTCGAGGACTTCGTGGCGGACGCGGGCTCGGTGATTCCCGACGGCGGCATCGACGGTGAGCGTATGCGCACCGGCGTCGGCACGCTGATCGGTTCGCTGACCCCGCGCGAGCAGCTGATCCTGCGCCTGCGCTACGGCCTGGGCGGCGAGGAAGAGCACACCCTCGAGCAGATCGGCCAGTCGCTGGGGCTCTCTCGCGAGCGGGTCCGCCAGCTCGAGGCGCGAGCCCTGAAGAAGCTGCGCGAAACGCAGCCGGCCCAGCGGCTGCATCCGATCCTCGAGCCCTAAACAGCGGCAAAGCGGTCAGTGGGATTGGGAATCGGGTGCCCTGACCCGATTCCACAACCATCCTCTTTGCCCCGGAGCTCGGGCTCCACACGCAACACGGACCGCGTCCGGCGAGAGCCGGGCGCGGTTTTGCGTTGGGCTCAGGCGGCCCGCAGCGCCAGCCAGGCCAGGAAGGCGAGGCCGGCGGGCCAAACGTAGTAGGCGAAGCGGTGGAAGGCCTGGTTGCGCAGCAGGCGGACGAAGAGCCACAGCGCCAGCAGCCCCGACACCAGGGCGGCCAGCGAGGCTACGCCGATGGGACCCCAGGCTTCGGCGGGGACGCTCGCCATCTCCGGCAGCATGCGCACTGCTGCGCCGGCAATGGCGACGACGCCCAGCAGGAAGGAGAACTCGGCGGCGGCCAGGGGCGCGACGCCCAGGGCCAGAGCCGCCGCCACGGTGGTGCCGCTGCGCGAGATCCCGGGCACGATCGCGAGTGCTTGCGCGCAGCCGATCCAGAACGCCGCGGCGAAGCTCGGCTCCTCGCCGTGCGCGCGGGGCAGCGTGGCGCGGGTGGTGAGCAGGAAGCCGCCGGTGAAGAGCAGCCCGACGCCCGCTACGGCCGGTGCGTCGAAGAGGCTATCCAGCAGATCGCCGGCCACCAGCACCAGCGCCACCACGGGGAGCATTCCCAGCGCCAGCTTGGCGATGTAGCGCCAGGCGTCCGCCTCGCCGCGCAGCGCGCCGATCGCCAGCGCGCCGACCCGCTGCCGGTAGAAGATGAGGATCGCCACCAGGGTAGCCACGTGCACGGCCACCTCGAAGAGGATCCCCTCCCCTGCGGCGCCCAGCAGCTCTGCAGCCATCACCAGATGACCGGAGCTCGAGACCGGCAGGAACTCGGTCAGGCCCTGGACGAGCCCGAGCAGGAAGGCCTGGAGCTCGTTCACACGCCGTCCGCGGCGACCACGGGCGCGGCCACGGCGGCCCTGCGCTGTGCGAGACGCTCCCGGAAGCCTTCGATCGCCAGGTAGGTGGCGGGCACCACGAAGAACGTCAGTGCGGTGGAGAAGAACATGCCGCCCACCACGGCGATGCCCAGCGGCGCCCGCGACTCACCACCGGCGCCCAGACCCAGGGCGATGGGCGTGATGCCCGCGATGGTGGCCAAGGCGGTCATCAGGATCGGCCGGAAGCGCGTCTGCGCCGCCTCGAAGGTGGCTTCGCGCAGGGCCTGGCCCCGCTCGCGGAGCTGGTTGGCGAACTCCACGATCAGGATCGAGTTCTTGGTCACCAGACCGACCAGCATCACCAGCCCGATCTTGCTGTAGATGTTGAGCGTGCCCGGAAGCTCGATCCACTCGCGGCCGCGCATCCACTCGACGCTCCACAGCGCGACCAGCGCTCCGGTGAACGAGAGCGCCACGGCCACCAGGATCGTGACCGGGTGCACGAAGCTCTCGAACTGCGCGGCCAGCACCAGGTAGACCACCAGCAGCGCCAGCAGGTAGGCAAAGACCAGCGCGTTGCCCGACTCGAAGAAGCGTTCGGCGTCGCCCGAGAACGTCACCCGGTAGCTGCCGTCATCGGGCAGCGCCGCCTCCGCGATGCGCTGCGCGGTCAGCAACGCGTCGCCCTGGGACAGACCCTGCTCGAGCCCGGCGTTGATCGTGACTGCGCGCAGCCGGTCGTGGTGCGGCAGGGCGCGCGGCGCGATGGTCTCGCGCGCGGAAACGACCGAGGCCAGGGGCACCAGGTCCCCGCTCCGCGAGCGCACGAACAGGCCCAGCAGGTCCTGGGGATTCGAGCGGGACTCGCGCCGCAGCTGCGCCATCACGTTGTAGGTCTCGCCCTCGAGCTTGAAGGTGGACACGTCCAGTCCGCCCAGCAGGATCTGCAGCGTGGTGGCGACATCGCGAGCCGAAACGCCCAGGTCGCTGGCGCGGTTGCGGTCGATCACAACCTCGAGCTGGGGCTTGTTCAGGAATAGATTGCTGCGCACGTTGGTGAAGCCACCCGCGGCGCTCATCTCATCCTTCACCACCTCCGCCAGCCGGGCCAGCTCGCCCACGTCCTCGCCCTGCAGCACCAGCGCGACCGGATCCGAGGTGAAGCCGCGCATGGGAGAGGGCTCGATCACGAAGGCCTTGATCCCGGCGACCTCGCGCATCTCGGTGCGCTTCTCGGCCACCACCATGGCCAGGCTGCGCTCGCGTTCGGACGCCGGCACCAGCTGGTTGATGAGCAGGCCCTGGTTGACCAGGCCCGGCGTGCCGATGCCCATGGCGATGATGGAGAAGACCCGCGAGACCTCCGGCGTCTCCAACACCAGGGCCTCCGCCTGGCTCTGGTAGCGCGAGGTGTACTCGACGGTCGCGCCCTCGGGCGCCTCGGTCCAGATCAGGAAGAAGCCCCGGTCCGCGCTGGGCACCAGCTCCTCGGGGATGGCGGTGTAGAGGAAGCCGCCCAGCACCACCCAGCCGGCGCCGATCCCCAGCCACACACCCGGCCGGCGCAGCGCCCCGCCCAGCATGCGCGTGTAGCCCGCCGAGATCGCGTCGAAGGCGCGAGCCATGGCCGCGCGCGCACCCCGTTCCTCGCGGTGCGGACGCAGCACCCGCGCGCACAGCGCCGGCGACAGGGTCAACGCCACGAAGCCGGAGATGCCGACGGCTGCGGCCACGGTGACCGCGAACTCGCGAAACAGGCGGCCCGTGGTGTCCGTCAGGAAGGTCAGGGGCAAGAACACCGCCACCGCGGAGATGGTGGCGGAGACCACGGCGAAGGAGATCTCCGACATGCCCTTGCGCGCCGCTTGCAGCGGCGGCTCTCCCCGCTCGATCCAGCGCGCGATGTTCTCCAGCACCACGATGGCGTCGTCCACCACCAGACCGATGGCCAGCGTCACGCCCATCAGCGTGAGCGTATTGATGGTGAAGCCAAGCGCGTAGAGGAAGGCGAAGGTTCCGATGATGGAGACCGGGATCGCCACGGCCGGAATGATGGTGGCCCGGAAGGTGCGCAGGAACACCCAGATCACGAACACCACCAGGATCACGGCTTCGAAGATGGTACGGGTCACGTCGCGGATGGACTCGCGAATGAAGATCGAGCCGTCGAAGGCCACTTCCAGCTGCATCGAGGGGGGCAGCTCCGCTGCCATCCGCACGGCCTCGTCGAAACGAGCAAGCCCTGTCAGCAAGTTGGCATAGCGATAGTACGCAGTCGAACTGGTAGGACCAAGCGAGGTCGCTTTAATGAAGGCATCCTCCGAGCCCGACCAATCAAAGTCAAAAAACATTCGTATCGACGCCAAAGCCGAATAGGCTTCGGCAAGATCTGGATTCAAGGCTATGGCGGATTGAGCGGCGGTTCTAGCTTCCCCGACGATCTCGGCGGAAGGCGACGTCGAGAAGAATGCCTTTACGATCATCGCGTCAGCGATTCCTGCATACGCCAAGGCAAACGATGGATCAAGTCGAGTTGCCTCGCGGAGGTGCGTGAGCCCAAAATCGATCTCGTCCGCGGTAGAGCCTTGGGCCAGAAATCGACCTTGAAGATAAGTGTCATAAGCTGCTGTTCCTACCATTTCAATAGCCCTGGACCGGACTGCTGGCTCTTCAACAAAGGCGAGTTCCAATTTGAGAGCCCGACTGATGGCCGTGGCAACCTCGTCCTGAATGGCAAAGATGTCATC